>RGGX01000111.1 GCA_010024485.1 Actinomycetota bacterium
CTGCGCTGAGACAGCGGGATGAAGTCGGGGAGCTCCACCGGGGTCTCCCGATGGGCGTTAGCCACCCGCCAGATCTGCGGAGCGACGGCCGCGACGACACCGGTGACCAGCAGCGAGGCGGCGCCGACGACGAGGCCGAGGCGCAGGATCCAACTCATGCGGCCCACGGATCGAGCGTACCGATGGGCGACTACGGTGATCGGTCATGACCACCCCCCTTCGACCCTTCCGATTCGGCGTCCAGGCGTCGTCCGCGTCCGATCGCGCCTCATGGGTCGGCGCTGCCCGCCGGTACGAGGAGCTCGGCTACGCCGCCCTGACCATGCCCGATCACTTCGATGGGCAGCTCGCGCCGGTTCCCGCCCTCCAGGCGGTGGCCGATGCGACGACCACCCTGCGCGTCGGGGCACTCGTCCACGACAACGACTACAAGCATCCCTTGGTCCTCGCCAAGGAGCTCGCCACCATGGACGTGCTCTCGGACGGGCGTCTCGAGATCGGACTCGGCGCCGGTTGGATGGCGGTCGACTACGAGCGCTCGGGTATCCCCTACGACCCACCGGGTGTCCGGGTGAGTCGCTTCATCGAGGGCCTCGAGGTCATCCGGGGCTGCATGGCGCCGGGACCGTTCTCCTTCTCCGGGGAGCACTACACGATCAGCGACTACGACGGCCTCCCGAAGCCGGTCCAGGGCCCGTGCCCTCCGATCCTGATCGGCGGCGGCGGCCCGCGGGTGCTGCGCTTCGCCGCTCGACACGCCGACATCGTCGGCATCAACGCCACCCTCACCTCCGGAGCCGTCGACGGCTCGACCTTCGACTCGATGTCGGCCGATGCCGTCGATGCCAAGCACGCGATCGTCGTCGAGGCCGCTGGCGAGCGGATGTCAGACATCGAGATGAACGTCCGCGCGTTCCTCGTGCAGGTCACCGACGACGTCTCAGGCGCCATCGACGGCATCGCGGCGTTCACCGGTGCCTCGGCCGACATGATCGCCGAATCGCCGTTCGCCCTCATCGGTCCGCCGTCGAAGCTGATCGAGGATCTGCTCGCCCGGAGGGAGCGGTGGGGGTTCTCCTATGTGATCGTCGGACCCGACGAGGCCGAGGCCTTCGCGCCGGTGGTCGCCGCGTTGTCCGGCAGTTGATCAGCCGAAGCGACGTTCCTTCTCGATGACGACGATCCCGTTGTCGCTCACCGTGTAGCGCTCGGAGTCGGCATCACGGTCGAGGCCGATGCGCTCGAACTTCGGGATGACGACGTTCTTGTCGACGATGCACCGGTTGAGCCGCGCCCCGGCGCCGATGTGCACACCCTCCATGATGATCGAATCGGTGACGTGGGCGTCGTGGTCGATGAAGACCCGCGGCGAGATGATCGAGTGCTCGACGTGCGATCCGGACACGATCGAACCCTGGCTGAGGAGGCTGCCGTCGACGAAGGCCGGCTCTCCCCCGACCCCGCGTGAGACCTTCGCCGGCGGGAGCGCCTTGCGGTAGGTGTAGACGGGCCAGCGCTCGTTGTAGAGGTTGAACACCGGGACCGGTGCGATGAGATCCATGTTCG
The DNA here is from genome assembly GCA_010024485.1 of Actinomycetota bacterium. GTDB lineage: Bacteria > Actinomycetota > Acidimicrobiia > Acidimicrobiales > Ilumatobacteraceae > Casp-actino5. The sequence continues at coordinate 1,567 of RGGX01000111.1, forward strand.
CCTCGTAGTAGGCGTCGATGGTTCCGACATCGCGCCAGTAGCCGTTCTCGCGCTCGTCCTGCCCGGGGATGACGTTGGTGGAGAAGTCGTAGACCCGCGCCACCCCCTGTTTGGTGAGAGCCGGGATCACGTCACCACCCATGTCGACGAGGGGTTCGGCCTCGTTCGGGGTCACGATGTCGATGAGGGTCTGGGTGTCGAACACGTAGTTGCCCATGCTCGCCAGACAGCGGGTGTCGTCACCGGGCATGGTCGGCGGGTTCGACGACTTCTCATGGAAGGCGAGGATCCGTCCGTCGTGATCAGCCTCGATCACCCCGAACTGGGAGGCCTCCTCCCTCGGAACGGGGATGGCCGCCACCGTGACCCCGGCACCGCTGGCGCGGTGCTGCTCGACCATCTGCCTCGGATCCATCCGGTAGATGTGGTCGGCCCCGAAGACGGCCACGATGTCGGGACGCTCGTCGTAGATGAGGTTGAGGTTCTGGTACACCGCGTCCGCCGACCCCTGGAACCACTGCGGGCCGCGACGCATCTGCGCGGGCACGGGGGTCACGTAGTTGTCAAGCAGGGTGGAGAACCGCCAGGTCTGGGAGATGTGCCGGTCCAGGCTGTGGCTCTTGTACTGGGTCAGTACGACGATCTTCAGATAGCCGGCGTTCGCGAAGTTCGACAGGGCGAAGTCGATGATGCGATAGGTGCCGCCGAAGGGCACCGCGGGCTTCGCCCGGTCGTTGGTCAGCGGCAGGAGGCGCTTGCCCTCACCGCCGGCGAGCACCATCACCAGAACCTTCGGATCGAGCGCCATCGCAGCCGATGGTACCGCTCCCGGGCGTCAGAGGTCGGGTGCTCGTCGCCTCAGTCGATGAGGTGCCGGTAGATGGCGCGGTACTCCGCGGCCGGGGCGTCCCATGACCAGTCGACCGACATCACCCGACGCCGGAGGGTCTCGAGGCGCCGGCGATCGCCACAGCGTCGAACCGCGCGATGCAGGGTGGACACGAGCGCGGCAACCGACGGCTCAGGGGCGATGAACCCGCGACCGACCCGGGGATGCCGTTCGGCGTCGGGGACGGTGTCGACGAGTCCACCCACCGCGGTGACCACCGGGATCGCGCCGTAGCGCATGGCCTGCATCTGAGCCAGACCGCAGGGTTCGAACCTGCTCGGCATCACGAAGAGGTCGGCTCCGGCGAACATGAGATGGGCGAGGCTCTCGTCGTAGCCCTCCACGAAGGCGAACCGATCACCGAAGCGGTCACCGAGGACGGCGAGGCGATCGGCGAGGTCGCGCTCGCCCGATCCGAGCACGGCGAGTCGCAGGGGGAACTCATCGAGGAGTGGCACCACCGGCTCGAGCAGGTCGATCCCCTTCTGATCGGTGAGCCTGGTCACGCACACCGCGAGCAGACGCCCGTCGTCGGCGAAACCGAGCCGCTCGAGAAGGGCGACGCGACTCGCTTGCCGACCGGAGAGATCGGTGGGTGAGAACGCGGCCGGCAGGGCGGGGTCGGCCGAGGGGTTCCACACCTCGGTGTCGATGCCGTTGAGGACGCCGACCACCGCCTGACCACGGTCGCGGAGCGGTCCGTCGAGACCGAAACCACCTGCCGGGGTGAGGATCTCGCCGACATGGTTCGGCGAGACCGCCACGATGCGATCGGCGAGGGCGATAGCGCCCGACAACGGGTTCATCCCGCCCCACCACTCGAAGTGGTGTCCCCGCTCACCGATGAGCGGGATCCACTCCGCCCCGGTCGCCCCCTGGTGGGCGAGGTTGTGGAGTGACAGCACCGAGGGGATCGAGGCGTCGATCGCCGCCATCGCTGTCGCCGTGTGCCAGTCGTTGAGGTGCACGAGGTCGGGCCGGGTCGCGTCGACGTGGGCCGCCACCGCCCGAGCGAATCGGAGGAACCGCTCGGTGTTGTCGAGCCATCCCCTCCCATCGGGTTGGAGATAGGGGTGGCTGCGGGTGATGCCCGGGACGTCGACGAGATGCACCCGTCCGATCGCGGGGTGATCACCGATCCGGATCGAGCCGGGCCCGGCCCAGTCGGGAAGGTCGAGATGGATCCGCTCCTCGGAGTCGAGGGTCACGCCGCCGTAGTCGGGGAGCAGCACGTCGACCTCGACATCGGCACGTCGGAGTGCCTGCACCAGCCCGCTGGCGGCGGCGGCGAGCCCACCCACGGAGACCAGCGGTGCCAACTCGGCGGTCGCGAAGGTGATGCGCACCCGAACATTGTGGTCGACCAGGCCGCGACTGACACTCACTCGGTGCACATCGGGCGGCTCGGATGTCCGGTCCAGAACGATCCGACGCACAATGGGGGTGCATGAGCGACATCGAGGCGGGAGACGACATCCGACTGCTCGGGCGGATCCTCGGCGAGGTCGTCTCCGAGCAGGCCGGCACCCAGGTCTTCGAACTCGTCGAGCAGGTGCGTCGCACCGCTGTCGACGGCCGCCGAGAGGGCCGGTCACCCATCGGCCCCCTGACCGACGACCTCTCCGACGCCCCGATCGAGGCCGTGCTCCATCTGGTGCGGGCCTTCGGCTGGTTGGCGTTGCTCGCGAACACCGCGGAGGATCTCCACCTCGAGCGACGACGCCGTCTCCACCTCGATGCCGGGAGCACCGAACGCCCCGGCGGAGTCGCCGCGACCGTCACCTCCCTTCTCGGGTCGGAGCACGGACCGGACGAGGTGGCCCTCGCGCTCGGCAGCGTGAGCATCGCGCCGGTGCTCACCGCTCA
>RGGX01000112.1 GCA_010024485.1 Actinomycetota bacterium
GCCGACCGATCGGTCGGCGAGGAGAACCCTCTGGTGCCCGTCGTCACCGCGGTGCTGCGCATGCTCGACGGGCGGTTCCGAGCCAGTGATGTCACCGACCTGATCCTGCAACCTCCCGTACGTCGGCACCTCGGGCTCGACGCCGAGCAGGCGCGACGAGCCGGTGACCTTCTGCGCGAGGCGAACATGCGGTGGGGCATCGATCGCGACGATCACGTCGCCGCTGGTATCGGAGTGCTCGAGGTCCACACGCTCCGCGACGCGCTCGACCGGCTCGTCGCCGGACACGTCACCGGTCTCGGTCCGCCGGCGACCGTCCTCGACATCGCCCCGGTGACCGCCCTGCCACTCGATGACATCGCGGTGATCGGCGCGCTCGGCGAGGTCGTCGAGGCGCTCGAGGTCCTCCGTGACGAGCTCATCGGGGATCGCCCGGTCGGACAGTGGTGCGCGTCACTGACCGATGTCCTGACGAGGCTCGTCGGTGACACCGACCCCGACACCTGGTTCCAACGCAGTGAGGTCGACCGCGCCATCGCCGCTCTCGCCGACTCCGCTGGAGGGCACCCGTCGACGGTGCCGACGGCCGACCTCGTCACCCTGCTCGACGGGGCGCTCCGGTCGAGCCCCGGTCGCCCGCGATTCGGCACCGGTCGGTTGACCGTGTCCTCACTCACCGCCGAACGAGGGATACCCCACCGCGTCGTCTGCCTCCTCGGCGTCGATCAGGCCAACGAGATCGGCGGGTTCAGCGGGCCCGACGACCTCATCGCGACACGACCCTGTCTCGGCGATCGCGATCGTCGGTCAGAGCAGCGGGCCCAGTTCCTCGACGCGGTCCTCTCCGCCGGCGAGCGCCTGGTGATCTGTTCGACCGGGTTCGATGTCCGCACCCGAGCTGAGATCCCGCCGGCGGTGGTTCTCTCCGAACTGGTCGAGGCGGTCGAGCGTCTCATCGGCAACCGCTTCAAGCCCATCGACCACCCCCGACAGACCTGGTCCGAGCGGGCATTCACCGAGTTGTTCCCCGGACAGGGCCCCTGGAGTCACGACCGTTCAGCCGCTCGTGCCGCGCTCGCCCGACGCGAGGCGGCTCCCGACATCGCCACGCCACTCGGCCCGCTCGCCGAGGCCCCGGCCAGCCCGATCATCACGGTGCCGGCACTGGTGACCGCCATGACGAATCCCCTCGACCTGCTGGCTCAGGTCCGTCTCGGGCTTCGGGTCACCGCAGCGCGTGACCGTTCCGTCGACGATCTCATCCCCGTCGACCTCTCCGGCCTCTACTCGTGGGCGGTGGCGCAACAACTGCTCGATGCGGATGCCTCCGGGCACCGCCGCGACGAGGTGCTCTCCTGGCTCCGCCGGTCGGGCGACATCCCGGTCGTCGACCCGGCCGGTCAGATCGATGAGGCCATCGATCGCGTCGATGCCCTGCTCGAGTCGGTGGCCGACCACATCGGCACGCCGCTCGCAGATGCCGAACGCCTGGTCGTCGACACGCCCACCGACGATGGCCGTCACATCCAGGGTTCGATCCCGATGGTGCTCGGCGACACGGTCGCCCTGGTCACGCCCTCGTTCTCGAAGACCTCTCGGATACTCGAGACCTGGACCCACCTCGCGCTCGCCCTCGGAGCGACCGGAGGGCGGATCCATCGGGCGGTCGTCATCCAACGGGCTGCCAAGCAGGGTGTCGAGGTCACCGAGATCGTCATCGGCGCCGATCGGGGCGCGGAGGCCCTCGATCTGTTGATCTCCACCCACGACTCCGCGCTCGCCGGGCCGGTCATCCGTTTCCCCGAGACCTCGGCGGCGCTCGCGGTCGGCGACCTCGGGGCGGCCCGTTCCGCGTGGGGAGCCTCAGGCTCCCGCTGGTCGGGGGCGGCCACTGAACACGAGGGCGTCGCCGCGCAGCTCCTCGTCGATCTCGACTTCGACGACCTGCTCGCGACGACGGACATCGAGGCCGAGGCCCGTCGGTTCTGGAGCGACCTCCACGATCTGTCGACGATGACCGTCCACAGCGGCGGAGCGCAAGAGGGTCGAGATGTCTGAGCCCCTCGACCCGATGGTGGCTCTCGCACCCGGTCTCACCGTGGTCGAGGCGTCAGCCGGCACCGGAAAGACCCACGCGATCTCCTCGCTCGCGGTGCGCGCACTCGCCGAGGGTGATGTCACCACCGCCGGTGTCGGAGTGGTCACCTTCACCGAGGCGGCCACGGCCGAGCTCAAGGGACGCCTGCGTCAGCGGATCCAGTCGGCCGAGTCGGCACTCCGTCGTGGGTCCGGTGATGCCACCGACGAACTCGTCACCGCTCTCTCCGTCGGCACACGGGCGCAGGTCGATGCCCGCACGCGTCGCCTCGGGCAGGCACTGACCGACTTCGACTCGATGACCGTCTCGACGATCCACGGTTTCTGTCAGCGCATCCTCACCGCCTCGGGAGCCCTGGCCACCACGGTCAACGACTCACTGACCGACATCGACGAGGTGGTCAACGACCGACTGTTGGCCCTCGGTGGTGTCGCGCCGGCTCCCGTCAAGGGGTTGCGCGACGCGGTCACCCGCCGGCTTGCGATGCCTGATGCGCGTCTGTGGGACCACGCCGACACCGCGGAGATCGCCGACTTCGTCGACCGCTGCGTCGAGACGGTCGAGTCGGCCCGACGCCGCTGGCGACGGCGCACCTTCGACTCGATGATCACCGACACCCGAGACCTGCTCCTGTCGCCCGAGCGTGGACCAGCGCTCGTCGCCGAACTGCGCGACCGTTTCGGTCTCGTCATGATCGACGAGTTCCAGGACACCGACAGTGTCCAGTGGGACATCTTCCGGACCGCGTTCCTCGAGGGCGGTCCGATCCCGGTGGTGATCGTCGGCGATCCCAAGCAGTCGATCTACCGATTCCGGGGGGCTGAGCTCTCCGCGTACCTCGAGGCCCGGGCCTACGCCGCCGGCACCGGCGGTGTCATCCGGTCCCTGTCCACCAACTGGCGTTCCGACCCCGCGATGCTCACCGCGATCGAGACGATCCTCTCCGGAGAGGAGTTCGGTGCCCCCGATGTCCTCTTCGAACCGGTCGAGCCCGCCGACCGCCCCGACCGCGCCGTCTTCGACGACGGCCGCTTCGCTCCCGTCGAGCTCCGACCGGTGCCGGGCGGCACGGTGCCTGAAGCCGAGCCCGTGGTCCTCGATGACCTCACCGCCGAGGTGCTGCGACTCCTCGAGATCGGCCGTCTGACCGATCACGAGGGTGAGCGAGGGCTACGGCCCTCCGACATCGGCATCATCACCAAGTCGAACTCCGACGCGGCGAAGGTGGCCATGGCGTTGCGAGCGGTGGGTGTTCCCGTCGTGACCAGCACCCGCGACTCGGTCATGACGTCGTCGGCTGCGTTCCACTGGCGCACCCTCCTTGAGTCGCTCGACCGTCCCAACGCCGTCCACGCGTCTCGGGCCGTCGCGCTCGGGCACTTCGGCTCACTCTCCGTGGGTGACCTCACCGACCTCTCCGACGCCGATGAGCTTGCGCTCCTCGACGAGGCGGCGGCGCGTCGAGACGCGCTCGAGAGTGGGGGAGTGCCCCGACTCCTGGCTCAGCTCCGCGCCACCGGCTTCCGTGAGCGCGTCCTCTCCACCATCGGTGGAGAGCGCGAGCTCACCGACCTCGAGCACATCGGCGAGCTCCTCCAGCGGGAGACGGCCGGCGCCCGGTGCAGCGCGCGGCGGCTCCTCGACCTCCTTGAGCGGTGGTCGCGGGATACCGACGACGAACTCGGCTCCGAACTCCTCGAACGTCGCATCGATCGTGACGATGACACCGTCAAGGTGCTCACGGTCTTCAAGGCGAAGGGGCTCGAGTTCCCAGTCGTGCTGTGTCCATTCCTGTGGCGCGCGAACGTGAGTCGGGGTCGCCCGAAGCACGCCTTCATCGAAGGTGAGCGCCTCATCGACCTCTTCGGCGTGGCGCACAAGGAGACCAAGCGTCGCGAGACGATGCTCGTCCGAGACGCCGCCGCCGCCGAGGTTGACGGTGAGAGCCGCCGGCTGCTCTATGTCGCGCTGACCCGAGCCCGCCACCGTCTCGTCATCTGGGCCGCGCCGGAGCTCAAGAAGGGGTCCTCGAGTCTGAGCGAGGTGCTCGAACGCCGCTGCGACGGTGACCTTGACGCGCTGGCCGCGACTTCCGCTGGCACCATCACGATTGCC
>RGGX01000113.1 GCA_010024485.1 Actinomycetota bacterium
CAGGGTCGTCGGCACCCGATGCCTCGTCGGCGTCGTCGGTCGACGACATCTTCGCCCGTCTGCGGGAGGACGCCGATGAGGTCGAAGCGGCCGGGGCTGGCGCCTCCGAGGACGCCGACGAGGCATCGGGTGCCGACGACCCTGGCGAGGACGACGATGCGGAGTTCGCGCAACTCGTCGCGGCCGCCGCCAAGAAGGTCAAGCGGGTACTCGCCGACGAGCAGAACGCCGCACTCGAGACCCTGCGTGGCAAGGCCAAGGTGAACGACCTCGGCGATCTCGTTCCGGCCGATGTGGAGCACGCCGCGGCGTACACGGGCGCGGTCACCGAGGAGCTCGACGGCGCTGCGCTGCTCGGCGCCGCAGCCATCGGTGGTTCGAAGCCGGCCTCGCGCACGCTCAAGCGCATCCGGACCGAGGCGGTCGAGAGCATCGCCGAGGGAATCGTCGCGGTGCTGAGGGAGCGTCTCGGATCCGCGGTCCAGGCCGCTCCGGGTGACAACGAGGAGATCTCCACCAAGGTCCGATCGGTCTACCGCAACGTCAAGACCAAGGTGGTCGACGACTGCGTGGTCGATGCGCTCTGGCAGGCTCGTTCCGCGGCGGTGGTCGCCACGGCACCCAAGGGGACCCTGCTGCGTTGGTCGGTGGCACCGGGGGTGACGGCATGCCCGGACTGCGAGGACAACTCGCTCGCGAACCCGGTGAAGGCCGGAGAGCCCTTCCCGACGGGTCATGTCGGCGGGCCGGTCCATCCCGGTTGCCGCTGCCGCCTCGTCCCCGCCGACCGGTAGCATCGAGGGGGACATGCGCCCCCCTTCAGACCTCCCGAGACCAACGCCGGGCGGTCGCTCGCGTGGTCGGATCATCCTCACCGCGCTCGGCGCGATCTTCTTCCTCATCGTGGTGTTCGGCCGCGGTGTGGCCGGCTTCTACCTCGACTACCTCTGGCACGACGGCCTCGGCCGCACCGATGTCTTCTGGGGTCAACTCGTTCCGAAGGTGACGCTCTTCGGCATCTTCCTGGTCCTGTTCGTGGGTCTCGCCCTGTTGAACCTGTGGCTCGCAGACCGGTTCGCGCCGAGCGTGTTCCCGGCCAACGTGCATCCCTACGTGGAGCGGTTCCATGAGGTGTTCGGCCGTCGGCTCCGACTCGTTCGCTACGGCACGGCGGTGTTCCTCGGACTCATGCTCTCGTTGCCGGCCACCGCGCAGTGGCAGGACTGGCTGCTGTTCCGGAACTCGCGCGACTTCGGAGTGGCTGATCCGCAGTTCGGGGCCGATGTCGGCTTTTACGTGTTCCAGTTGCCGTTCCTGTCGTTCTCCCTCGACTGGCTCTACGCCGCGATGATCGTGGTTCTGCTGCTCACCCTCGTCGCCCATGTGCTGAACGGTGGCGTGATGGTCACCGGCAAGTCGCTGCCGACGATCCAGCGCGCGACCAAGGTGCACGCGGCAGCCCTGCTCGGCGTGCTCGCCCTGCTCAAGGCCGGCGACTACTGGCTCAGCCGATTCCAGCTCACCAACGAGACCCGTGGTTTCGTGCAGGGCGCCACCTACACGGTGGTGAACGCCCAGCTCCCGGCGCTCATGCTCCTCACGCTGATCGCTGTGCTGACCGGCCTGTTGTACCTGTCGGCGATCCGCACCGACCGCTGGCGTCTCCCGGTGCTCGCCTCCGCCCTCTGGCTGGTGGTCTCCATCGTCGGCGGTGTGATCTACCCGTCGGTGGTCCAGTCGCTCGTGGTACGACCGAACCAGGAGGAGCGTGAGGCGCCGTACATCGAGCGCAACGTGGTCGCCACGAGAGCGGCGATGGGTCTCGATGCGGTCGAGACCCGCGAGATCGAGTTCTCCTCGCTCACTACCGCTGAGGTCGAGGGAGACCTCGAGTCGGTCGAGAATGTCCGACTCCTCACGCCGGGTCTGCTGCTGTCGCGATTCGCCATCGACCGCGGTGAGGTCGCCGGCCTCCAGATCGACGACCTCGACATCGATCGCTACATCGTCGACGGGGAGCGGGAGCAGGTGCTGGTCGCGGCCCGCGAACTCGACCTCGACGGCATCCCGAACAAGTCCTGGCAGGGTCAGCACCTGGTCTCCACGCGCGGCTGCGGTCTGTTGATGGCGCCGGTTAGCCGTGTCACGACCTCGCTCCGCCCCGACTACCGCACCCTCGAAGTCGACCGTCCCGAGCTCTACTTCTCACCGGCGTTGACCGGCTACGCGGTGGCGAACACCGACGTGACCGAGAGCCCCTGCGGAGACAGCGAGGTCTACTCGGGTCAGGCGGGCATCGAGATGCGCAGCGCGGTCCGGCGGGCGATCACCGCCCTGGCCTTCCTCGACTACAACATCCTCGGTTCGGGCGCGATCAACTCGGACTCGCAGTTGCTGCTCGTGCGCGATGTGCAGGAGCGCGTCGAGAAGCTCGCGCCCTTCCTCGACTACGACGGTGACCCGTATCCAGTGGCGGTCGATGGACGTGTGGTCTGGGTCATCGATGCCTACACGTCATCGTCGAACTACCCGTACGCGCAGAGCATCGGCAACGTGCAGCTGAGCCGGAGCACCGGTCTCGACCGCAGCGCCAACTACGTGCGCAACTCGGTGAAGGCGACGGTGGACGCCTACACGGGCGAAGTCACCTTCTACATGGTCGACGAGACCGACCCGATCCTCAGCGCCTGGTCAGGGGCCTTCCCGGACCTGTTCACGCCCATCGACGAGATGGCCGAGGGGCTCCGCGAGCATCTCCGCTATCCGGAGGATCTGTTCCGGGTGCAGACCGACCTCTACTCCAAGTACCAGATCGAGCCGGAGGACTTCTTCCAGCGCACCGGTGCCTGGTCGGTGGCCCAGGCCCCACCGATCCAGCCTCGAGGCACCGCGTTGTCGTCGGTGTCAGGCGGATTCGACACCGGTGACGAGTTCGCCCTCGAGACCAACACCGAGCGCTTCATCCCGTACTACACGCTCTTCCGCGACCGCGACAGCGGCGAGCAGGAGTTCGTGATCCTCCGCCCCTTCGTGCCGTTCTCCACCGACGACCGGCGCACCGAGCTGCAGGCCTATATGACGGCATCCAGCGACCCGGCAACCTACGGACGCCTCGTGTCCTATGTGGTCGACCAGGAGCCGCTGCCATCGGGGCCGTTGCGTGTGGCCACCCAGGCCGAGTCGGAGCAGTTGATCTCCCGTGAGATCTCCTTCCAGGACAACGAGGAGAGCGGCACCGACGTGCTCTTCGGCGACATGCAGATCCTGCCGGTCGCCGACGGACTCATCTACGTGCGCCCCTTCTACGTCTCGATCGACGGGGTCACCGAGTACCGCTTCGTGATCGTCTCCCACGACAACCGGGCGACCTTCGCCTCAAGCCTGGGCGAGGCGTTCGCCGACCTGTTCCCGGGCTTCGATGCTGACATCCCCGAGCGCGTGGTCGCCGAGGACGATCTCGGTTCGGCGACCGACCCCGAGAGCTCATCGACCGACACCAGCGGCGATGCCCCCTCCACCGAGGCTGAACAGCCCGCTGAGGGTGGTCTCGAGGTTCCGGCCACCCCCGATGAGCGGGCGACCACCGCCGACCTGCTCCTGCAGGCCGAGGCCCTGTTCGCCCTCGCCGACGAGCAGTTGCGCGACGGCGATCTCGGCGCCTACCAGGCGACGATCGAGCGAGCCGAGGAGTTCATCCGGGCGGCGCTCGCCACCCTCGACTGAGTCCGGTCCGTCAACTCCGACGGAGCTGCTCGACCAGGTTGGCCAGGTCCTGGCGGAAGGCGATCTGGTAGCGCGCCTGCTCGTTCGCGAGTCGGGTCTGACCCTCGCGCAACTCGGTGAAGATCTCCTCGACGGTGTCGTCGAGGCCGGTCGACTCCCCACCAGCCAACTCGCCTCCGAGCTCGTCGAGCTGGCGGGCGAGCTCGGTGCTCACGGTGGTGAGCCGGACATCGACGGCCTCGGCGCGAGCTGCGATCTCCTCGAGACGGTCGGCGAGTGAGGAACGCTCGGCATCGAGTTGGCCGACCCGCTGCTCGAGCGCCTTCATCGTCGAGGTGATCCACTCGAGATCTTTCGTGGTCCGCTTGCGGAATCCCGCCATCTTCTCGAGGTCCTTCACGCTGAGCTTCATGAACTTGGGCATATGGGTCACCCGCAACCGTACTGGCCACCGCGTCGTAGTCTGATGACATGGCGC
>RGGX01000114.1 GCA_010024485.1 Actinomycetota bacterium
GGGTTCGGCGTCGTCGGACCCGCAGGCTGCGACGAGCAGTGATACCGCAGCGAGTCCGGCGAGGACTCCGCGGTGCTTGCTGATTCTCATGTGGTTGCTCCCCCTGGGGCTCTGCCCCTCCGGTTTGAGGTGATGTTCTCCAACAGTACGGAGACTAGGTAAAAAGTGAGGCCGAGCAGGCACGCGCCGATCACGTAGGCCCAGGCGACCGCATTCTTCGAATTGGCGAAATTGGACGGGATGAAGTAGCCGAGACCGTTCTGACGGCCACCGAAGTACTCCGAGACGAAGGCAGTGATCACCGCGGTGGGCGCGGCGATCTTCACCGCGGTGAAGAGATACGGCACGGCGTTCGGGATGCGGGTCTTGACGAGCACCGACCGCGGGGTCGCGGCGTAGGAGCGCATGAGCTCGAGATGGATGGGGCTCACCTGGCGGAGCCCCTTGGCGACGTTCACCAGGACGATGAAGAAGACGATGAGCATGACCATCAGTCGACGCGGCACCTCGCTCGTGGAGGTGAACATGTTCTGGAAGACGGCGACGAGCACGATGATCGGGATGGCGTTGAGCGCGATGGCGAGGGGCGAGACGAGCTCGTTCAACAGGTTGGAGCGCATGAGGGCGAAGCTGGCCGCCACGCCGAGGGCGATGCCAAGGAGCAGGCCGACGAGTGCGTTGCCGCCGGAGACGAAGGCGGCGGCGCGAACGAGCCCGAGGTTGTCGGTGAAGGCCGACCAGATGGCTGTGGGTGCCGGCAGGAAGTAGGGCTTGAGGTCGAAGCCGCGCACGAGCGCCTCCCAGGCGGCGACGAAGGCGACGCCCCACACGAGGGGCGGCAGCACCGCGGAGGCGAGACGCGCGACCCTCATCGGTCGTCGACCCCTCCGTGGCTCTGGTAGCCCTCGACGGCGCGGAGTGACTCGCGCACCTCGGTGATGCCGGCGAAGAAGGCCTGGTCCTCACGGGTGTCGTCGTCGCGGTCGCCGGTGAGGGCGATGTCGACGATCCGGGTGATCCGCCCGGGCCGAGGTGACATGACGACCACTCGATCCGACAGGTAGACGGCCTCAGGGATCGAGTGGGTGACGAACACGATGGTCGAACCGGTGGCCTCGCGGATGCGCAGCAGTTCGGCCTGCATGTGCTCTCGGGTCATCTCGTCGAGGGCGCCGAAGGGCTCGTCCATAAGCAGCAACGGTGGATGGGTGGCGAGGGCGCGGGCGATGGCGACGCGCTGTTGCATGCCACCGGAGAGCTGCCAAGGCATGTGGTCGGCGAAGTCGTCGAGTTTGACGAGGGCGAGCATCTCCTCAGCGCGCTCGCGGCGGCGACCGCGGTCCCAGCCGGCGAGTTCGAGCGGCAGTTCGACATTGCGACGCACATTGCGCCAGTCGAAGAGACCGGCCTGCTGGAAGGCCATGCCGTAGGTGTGGTCGCGGCGGGCCTGCTCGGCCGAGGTGCCGTTCACCAGGATTCGCCCCTCGGTCGGCTCGACCAGGTTGGCCACGAGGCGGAGCAGGGTGCTCTTGCCGCATCCGGACGGGCCGATCAGCGAGACGAACTCGCCCTCGGTGATCGAGAGGTCGATGCCGTCGAGGGCGTTCACCTCCCGGGTGGTGCCCGGATTGAAGCTCATGGACACGGAATCAAGGACGACGGCGGTCATGAGGTGGCCTCTTTCGGGCGGTTGCGGTTCACGATGACATCGAGCAGGACGACGGAGCCGAAGAGGGCGAGACCGAGTGCGGCCGCCCCGAACACGGCGGCGTAGATCTTCTCCGCGTCACCGGTGGATGCCTGCTGGTAGGAGATGACGGCGCGCCCGATCCCACCGCGGATGCCTGTGGAGATCTCCGAGACGATGACGCCGACCACCGAGAGCGTGGCGGCGAGCTTGAGCGAGGGGATGATGAACGGCACGGCGGCCGGGAAACGCAGCTTCACGAGCGTCACCCGCCAGGGAACCGCGTAGGTGTCCATGAGTTCGAGCGATGCGGCCGGCACCGAGGTGAGCCCCTTCAGGGTGCCGACGGCGACCGGGAAGAACGAGAGGAAGGCGGCGAGCGCGCACACGCTGGCCCAGCGCGGCCACTCCCACCCGAAGAGGTCGATCTTGCCGCTCCAGGACACGACCTGGGGGGCGAGGGCGATGAGGGGGACGGTCTGGGACATGATGACCCAGGGCAGGATGGCCCGCGAGGCGATGCGCCAGCGGGCCATGAGCACGGCGAGGCCGATCCCGACCACTCCGCCGATGGCGAGTCCCGCGGCCGCGAGGCGGAGCGTGTACCACGAGTAACCGGCGACGGTCACCGCGATGGGCGAGCCCCCGCTGCGATTCTCGGGTTCGAGGAGTCGCGCGACCATGTCCCAGGTGTGGGGCATGGCCCGGTCGGAGGCCTTTGGGATGACCCGCCAGCCGAAGACGGTGCCGCCGTCGACGGGGCCGATGAGCTTGTAGATCTCCCAGAGGCAGCCGACGGCGAACACCGCGACGACGAACAGTGCCGTCTTGCGGGCCGCCCGGCGGAGCATCAGCGCTTCGCCAGCCGATGCTCGGCCAAGGCGGGGATGATGTGCTCGCCGTACTCGAGGAGGGTCTGGTCCTTGCCGTCGTGCTGCAGGTAGATCGCGAACTGGTCGACGCCGAGATCGGCGAGCTCCTGGAGGCGTTCGAGGTGCTGCTCGGGGGTGCCGAGGATGCAGAAGCGGTCGATCACCTCGTCGGGGACGAAGTCGGCGTGGGTGTTCCCGGCCTGTCCGTGCTGGTTGTAGTCGTAACCCTTGCGACCCTTGATGTAGTCGGTGAGGGTGGCCGGCACGTTGGAGTCCTCGCCGTAGCGCTCGACGATGTCGGCGACATGGTTGCCGACCATGCCGCCGAACCAGCGGGTCTGGTCGCGCATGTAGGCCATGTCGTCGCCGACATAGGCGGGGGCGGCGACGCAGATGGTGATCTCATCGGGGTCACGGCCGGCGCCTTCGGCGGCGGCGCGCACCGCGTCGATGGTCCACTTGGTGATGGCCGGGTCGGCGAGCTGGAGGATGAACCCCTCGCAGGTCTCACCGATGAGCGCCAGGGCCTTCGGCCCGTAGCCGGCGCCCCAGACCTCGAGTCGCGACTTGGTGGCCCAGGGCAGGGCGATGGTGGAGCCGTTGTAGTCGACCTCGCGCCCGTTGGCGAGCTCGCGGATGACGTGGATGGACTCGCGCATGGTGGCGAGGGTGGTCGGCCGTCCGTTGGTGACGCGGACCGCCGAGTCGCCGCGCCCGATTCCGCACACGGTCCGGTTGCCGTACATCTCGTTGAGCGTCGCGTAGGTGCTCGCGGTGACGGTCCAGTCACGGGTGGCCGGGTTGGTCACCATCGGGCCGACGATGACGTTGCGGGTCTCGGCCAGGATCTGGCTGTAGATCACGTAGGGCTCCTCCCACAGGATGTGGGAGTCGAAGGTCCAGACGTGGCTGAAGCCGAGGGACTCGGCCCGCTTGGCGAGTTCGACGACGCGCAGGGCCGGCGGTGTGGTCTGGAGGACGACGCCGATGTCCATGATCAGCGGGTCTCCGGGAAGCCGAGGTTGATCGAGCTGGTGGACGGGTCGGGCCAGCGCGAGGTGACGACCTTGCCGCGCGTGTAGAAGTTGATGCCCTCGGGCCCGTACATGTGGGTGTCACCGAAGAGCGAAGCCTTCCAACCGCCGAAGCTGTAGTAGCTGACCGGCACGGGGATCGGCACGTTGATGCCGACCATGCCGACCTCGATGTCGAACTGGAACTGGCGGGCGGCGCCTCCATCGCGGGTGTAGATGGCGGTGCCGTTGGCGAACGGGTTGGCGTTGATCATCTCGACCCCGTCCTCGTAGCCCTTCACACGAACCACCGAGAGCACCGGTCCGAAGATCTCGTCGTCGTAGCACTTCATACCGGGGGTGACGTTGTCGATGAGGGTCGGGTCGACGAAGTAGCCGGCCGAGCCCTCGGCGCGGCGACCGTCGACGACGACGGTGGCGCCCTCGTCACCGGCTCCGGCGATGTAGCCCTCGACCTTGTCTCGATGCTCGGCGGTGATGAGCGGGCCCATCTCGCTGGCCGAGTCGCTGCCGGGGCCGACCACGACCCCGGGGATGCGATCAGCGAGCTTCGCGACGAGCTCGTCGGCGATGGAGTCAGCGGCGAGCACGACGCTGATGGCCATGC
>RGGX01000115.1 GCA_010024485.1 Actinomycetota bacterium
GGGCCCGACCACTGCAGCTCGACGTTGATCTTGCCGTCGGTGCAGGTCGTGGTGCCGAGGAGCGGGTTGGTCTCCTCACCCCGCTCCGCGCAGTATTCCGCGACGAGAGCGGCGGCCGTTTCGGGATCGGAGGAGACCAACCCGCTCCTCGGCACCACGACCTGCACCGACGGCAAGATCAACGTCGAGCTGCAGTGGTCGGGCCCGTCGGTGGTCCAGACCCGTATCGCCGAGTTGCTCGACGAGGCCTGGAGCGTTGGCTTCAACGTCACCTTCCAGGAGCTGCCCCAGGACGCCCACGTGCTCCAGACCGCGATCGGTCAGTACAACGTGAACACCTGGCGTCAGTTCGGCTCCCCCGACGTGTGGACCGACAACGTCTGGCTCATCTGCGCGACCATCAATCCGGCCGGGCTGTCCCTGAACTGGCCGCGCAACTGCGACGAGGATCGTGACGCGCTGCTCTTCCAGGCGACCGCCATGTCGGACCTCGAGGCTCGCGCCGAGGTGCTCAAGCAGGCGGAGACGCTCACCAACGAGGCGTTCACCTACGTCTTCTTCACCCACACCACCTGGGTGAACTCGTTCGCCGACAACGTGCGCGGCGTCTGCGACCACACCTCTCCCGACGGGGTCAAGATGCGCTGCGCCGTGAGCGGTCGGACCTGGTTCTCCAAAGTCTGGATCGAGTGACGGACCACTGATCTGATCCGTCTCGGACGTAGAAAAGGTGAACTACTGGGTTCAACGCCTCACGGCGTCGGTCATGCTGCTGCTCGCGGTCAGCATGCTGACGTTCGGCGCCATGAACCTGCTCGGTGATCCTCTCTTCAACATCCTTGGACCGGCCGCCGCCGATACGAAGCCTGAGAGCCTCGAGAAGGTGGCGGCCGCCAAGGAGCTCTACCACTTGGACCGACCCCTACCCGAGCGGTACGTGCGGTGGTTGGGCGACATGGTGACCGGAGACTTCGGCGTCCAGTTCGGCTCCACCGGCCAGCCCCCGGTGAGCGATCTCGTCGCGGAACGCTTCCCCCGCTCGCTCACCCTGCTCGTCATGGCCCAACTGCTGGCCTCCATGATCGCCATCCCGTGGGCGTTGATCACCGCGGCACGAGCCAACCGACCGGCGGACCGAGTGTCGACCATCAACTCGTTCCTGTTGATCGCGATGCCGAACTTCGCCCTCGCGGTGATCCTGAAGTACATCTTCGGGATCAAGCTCGGGTGGTTCCCGCTGACCTTCAAGGCAACCGACCCCTGGCTCACCCGGATCTATCAGACCTTCCTGCCGGCGTTGACCATCGCCCTTCCGGCAGCGGCCGTCTATCAACGTCTCCTCAGAACCGATCTGATCACCACGCTCCAGGAGGACTTCATCCTCATGGCGCGGTCGAAGGGGGTCAGTCGTCGGCGGGTCCTGCTGCGTCACGCACTCCGACCGTCACTGTTCTCCTTCATCACGGTCTTCGGGATCAACACGGGCGCCCTCATCGGCGGATCGCTGATCGTGGAGAGCATCTTCCGGATACCCGGACTCGGCTCGGCCATCGTCGAGGCGATCCTCCGTGAGGACTTCCCGGTCGTGCTCGCGATCGTGATGATCATCACCACCGCCTTCGTTCTCGTGAACGTCGTGGTCGACATCATCTACACCCTCATCGATCCGCGGGTGAAACGATGACCGACACCATCGAGAAGCGCCTGGGCCCACTCTTCTGGGTGGCGGTGGGTTGGCTGGTGCTGATCAGCCTGCTCGCAATCTTCGCGCCCCTGCTGCCCATCAAGGATCCCGACGCCTACTACCTCGTGAAGGGCGTCCGCCCGCCGTACTCACCCTCGGGTACGCACTGGTTCGGCACCGATCAGGATGCCCGAGACATGTTCGCCAGGACCATCTACGGGGCGCGGGTCTCGCTCGTGATCGGCTTCGTCGCGATCGCCTTCGGCATGCTCGTCGGCGGGACCGCCGGCATCATCGCCGGCTACCTGCGGGGACGGACCGACAAGCTCATCTCGTTCATCTTCATCGTCTTCCTCTCGTTCCCCTCACTGGTTCTCGCCATCCTCATCACCGCTCTCCTCGACCGTGGCCTGGTAACGATCGCCATCACCCTCGGGGTGCTGGCGGTGGCGCCCGTCGGCCGACTCGCGAGGGCCAGCACCCTCTCCTTCGCCGACCGCGAGTTCGTGACCGCGGCGCGGGCCATCGGTGCGGGCGATCGCCGGATCATCATCAGGGAGTTGCTCCCCAATGTGGTTGTACCCATGGGCGCCTTAGCACTGCTCGGCATGGCGGTGGCGATCGTCGCTGAGGGAGGACTCGCGTTCTTGGGCCTCAGCGTGGAGAAGGGCCCCACCTGGGGCAAGTTGATCCTGTTCGGTGCCGGCTCCCGCGAGTTGGAGAAGTCGCCCTGGATCGCCTTCGGGCCGATCATCATCCTGTTCGTCACCGTCCTCGCACTCAACTACGCCGGAGACCGGATCCGCTCCTACTTCGATGTCAAGGAGATCGGACTGTGAGCGGGCTCCAGACCGAGGGCCGGGTCGACACCGGGCGGATACTGACGGTCGAGTCGCTCAGCACGACCTTCGCGACCGAACGGGGACCGGTGCGCGCGGTCGACGACGTCTCTCTGACCCTCGACCGCGGACAGTCCCTCGGCATCGTCGGCGAGTCCGGGTCCGGCAAGACCGTCCTGTCCCGCTCTGTCATGGGCCTCCTACCCTCGACCGCGCGTCGGGAGGGCTCGATCCGCTTTGGCGATCAGGAGTTGCTCGGGCCCGGCGCACCCGACATGTCGCGCCTCTGGGGCCGCGAGATGTCGATGGTCTTCCAGAATCCGATGGTCTCGCTCAACCCGGTCATGCGGATCGGAGAGCAAATCGCCGAGCCCCTCAGGATTCACCTCGGGATGAGTCGACGCGACGCCCGCTCGACAGCCATCCGTCTCCTTCGTGATGTCCGGATCCCCGAACCCGAGAGACGGGTCAACCAGTACCCCCACGAGCTCTCCGGGGGAATGCGTCAACGGGTGATGATCGCGATCGCTCTCGCCTGCGGTCCCAGCCTGCTCTTCGCCGATGAGCCGACGACAGCGCTCGACGTGACGGTGCAGGCGCAGATCCTCGATCTCATCGCCGAGCAGCGAGCCGAGCGCAACATGTCGGTCATCCTCGTCACCCACGACCTCGGAGTCGTCGCCGGGCACACCGACGTCATCGCCGTGATGTACGGCGGCCGTCTGGTGGAGACCGCCCCGACAGCGACCCTGTTCGCCGACATGCGGATGCCCTACACCGAGGCGCTGCTGGCGAGCATCCCGCGACTCGACCAGCCGAGCCACACTCGACTGACGACCATTCCCGGCCGGCCGCCAGAGCTGATCGACCCCCCACCGGGTTGTCCGTTCGCCCCTCGATGCGCGTACGCGCGCGACCGCTGCCGAGAGGAGCGACCTCCTCTCACCCCCACGCAGGACCCGACCCACAGCTACGCCTGCTGGTACCCCGTGGGGTCACCCGAGTATCTCGAGACCCGCGAGCAACTCGCGGCCGGTCTCACCATCGGAGGACGACCGTGAGCGACGCACCTCACCTGCGACCCGATATCGATGCGGTGCTCAGGGTCCGTGACCTTGTCGTCGAGTTCCCGATGGGACGGAAGCGGAGCCTTCAGGCTGTCTCGGGAATCAGTTTTGACCTGGCCCGGGGCGAGACCCTCGGCATCGTCGGCGAGAGCGGGTGCGGCAAGTCGACGACCGGCCGCGCGATCATGCAGATGCCGCGACCGACGTCTGGTTTGATCGAGTTCGAGTCGAGCGAATTGACGACCCTCGGACGAGCGGAGCTACGCGAGGCCCGCACCAGGGTCCAGATGATCTTCCAGGACCCGATCTCATCGCTCAACCCTCGTCGTCGTGTCCGCGACAGTGTGCTCGACCCGCTCGACATCTGGGCTCGTGGCACACCCGAGGAGCGCGCCGCGCGCGTCGATCGCACCCTGGAGGAAGTGGGCATCGACCCGGAGCGCGCCCACGACTCACGACCACATCAGTTTTCCGGCGGGCAGTGTCAACGCATCGCGATCGCGAGAGCGCTCGTACTCGACCCGACATTGATCATCTGCGACGAACCGGTTTCCGCCCTCGACGTCAGCGTGCAGGCCCAGGTCCTC
>RGGX01000116.1 GCA_010024485.1 Actinomycetota bacterium
AATCACCGGCCCCGACGCCGCCCGTTTCACGCAACTGCTCACATGCCGCGATCTGTCGGCGATGGAGGTGGGGCAGTGCAAGTACATCCTGATCACCAACGCCGACGGCGGCTTGCTGAACGACCCCGTGCTCCTGCGTCTCGCCGACGACCACTTCTGGATCTCGCTCGCTGACAGCGATGTCCTCCTCTGGGCGCAGGGCGTCGCCGTCCACTCGGGACTGGACGTCACGATCCGTGAGCCGGACGTGTCACCCCTCCAGTTGCAGGGTCCGAAGTCTCGCGAGGTGATGGTCGCGCTCTTCGGTGACTGGGTGGCCGACCTCCGCTACTACCGCCTCCGGGAGACCCAACTCGACGGGATCCCCCTCGTCGTCTCGCGTACCGGGTGGTCGAGTGAACTCGGCTACGAGATCTATCTGCGAGACGGCTCGCGCGGTGACGAACTCTGGGAGCGGATCATGTCGACCGGCGCGCCTCTCGGGCTCAAACCCGGCCACACCTCATCGATCCGTCGCATCGAGGGCGCCATGCTCAGCTACCACGCCGATGCGACCATCGAGAACAACCCGTTCGAACTCGGGCTCGACCGTCTCGTCGCCGTCGATGCCGACATCGAGTTCGTCGGCAAGGAGGCCCTCCGTCGAATCAGAGATGAGGGAGTCAGCCGTCGACAGGTGGGTCTCGTCATCGAGATGGAACCGCTCGGAGGACCGAACACCACGTTCTGGCCGGTCCTCGCCGACGGCGAGACGGTGGGACAGGTCACCTCCGCGGTGTGGTCACCGCGACTCGAACAGAACATCGCCCTCGCGATGGTCGCCGTCGAACACTCCGGCACGGGCGCCTCCCTCGAGGTCATGACCGACCGCGGCGCGGCTCCCGCGTCGGTGGTCGACACCCCGTTCTACGACCCGAAGAAGTCGCTCGCTGCCACCTGAGCCCGGTCTGCGGCGACGGCGCGGTCAGTCGAGCAGGGCGAGCGCCTCGTCGATCACGGCGAGGCCGGTGCGGGCATCGTCGAGATCCGTATTGCACGGCGGCACGACATGGACGCGGTTGCCGGCCACGAACGGCCAGACACCGTTGGCCTTGCAGTGCGCCGCGACCCGCTGCATGTCCTCGGCGGCCCGCGGAGCCTTCGACTCGCGGTCGGCCACCAACTCGATGGCCCAGAACGCGCCGAGGCCCCGCACCTCACCGACCGCTCCGCGCTGTTCGGCCATGTCGGCGAGCGCTGGTCCGATCGCCTCGGCGCCGAGGCGACGGGCGTGGGCGAGCACTCCCTCGTCCTCCATGATGTGGATGCTCTCGACCGCGGCCGCGCAGGCGAGCGGGTGGCCCGAGTAGGTGAGGCCACCCTGGAAGACGCGGGAGTCGAAGGTCTCGGCGACCGCATCGGAGATGCACACACCGCCGAGGGGCACGTAGCCCGAGTTGACCCCTTTGGCGAAGGTGATCAGGTCGGGGGTGACACCCCAGTTGTTCACGGCGAACCACTCACCGCAGCGGCCGAAGCCGGCCATGACCTCGTCGCAGATCATCATGATCCCGAACTCGTCGCACAGGGCCCGAACCCCAGCGAGGTAGCCGTCGGGCGGGACCAGGATGCCGTTGGTGCCGACCACCGACTCGAGCACGATGGCCGCGACCCGATCGGCGCCCTCACCGAGCACCACATCGCGGAGATGGCCGAGGGCGCGCTCGCACTCCTGGCTGGCGTCGGCCGAGTGGAACGGCGAGCGATACGGATACGGGCCGAAGAACTTGACGACCCCGGGCAGACCCGGCTCGTTGTCAAGGCGTCGTGGCTCACCGGTGAGTGAGATCGCACCGACCGTGCTGCCGTGGTAACTGCGATAGGCCGACAGCACCTTCAGGCGACCGGTGTGCGCCTTGGCCATACGGATCGCGTTCTCGACCGCCTCGGCGCCACCGTTGGTGAAGAAGACACGGTTGAGGTGGCCGGGAGCCCGCTCGGAGATCAGTCGGGCCGCCTCGCTCCTCACGTCGTTGGCGAAGCTCGGGGCGATCGTGCACAGACGTGTCGCCTGACGCTGGATGGCCTCCACCATGCGGGGGTGCTGATGTCCGATGTTGACGTTCACCAACTGGCTGGCGAAGTCGAGCCACACGGTTCCCTTGTCGTCCCAGATTCGCGAGCCGCTCGCGCCGGCGATCACCACCGGATTGAGGGCACCTTGGGCCGACCAGGAGTGGAACACGTGACGCCGGTCGTTGCCGTAGGCAGCGGCGATCAACTCGTCGGACAGGCTGGCGTCGTCGATTCCGAGTTCTTCGAGCGTGGTCATGGGCGAAGACTAAGCATCACGGAAACGCTCGCACAATGCCGACTTTGTACGGTCACGAATTTCCTCGCGTCAGCACATCACATGCTCATCGGGCCGAGACCACGCGACACCCGTGGTGCTCCGCCAGCCCGCGCCGCGCTCGCCACGAGACCGGCGAGCCAGTCGGCCTCGGACTCGGGGAGCAGGCCGACGGTGAGGCGCACATGGTCGGCCCGCCGTCCAAAGGTGAACGGAGCTCCCGGTGCGACGCGGACACCGGCCGCGGCGAGAGCCACCAGCGCGCTCTGCTCATCGTCGACCGGCACCCACAGGTTGAGCCCGTCACCCTCGCCGAGGGCGATGCCATGGGAGCGCAGCCGCTCGAGGAACCGCCTCCTCCGCGAGGAGTAGACGTTCCTCGCGGTCGCGATGGCCTCGATGACCGTCTCGTCCGAGAGCATGTCGAGGAGCAGCAACTGCAGCAGTCGGCTCGACCAGCCCGCGCCGAGCATCCGTCGCGCTCGAACCCGACCGATCACCTCGCTCGGTCCGCCGATCGCGGCGAGTCGGAGATCCGGACCGTGACTCTTGGAGAATCCGCGGATGTGCACCACGCGCCCGGGAAGCAGATCGCCGAGGCTCTCCACCGGACCGGTCGTGATGCCCCAGGCGTGATCGTCCTCGATGAGCAGGACACCGGTCGGTCGCAACAGGTCGGCGACCACCCTGGCCCGCGACTCCGAGATCGACACGCCGGTCGGGTTGTGCGCTCGCGGCTGGGTGAAGAACGCCACCGGCTGCGCCTCCAGTCCCCGCACCACATCGGCGGGGATTGGGCCCTCAGCGTCGACGCCGACGCCGATGACCTCGCATCCGAGGCGTTCCAGCAGATCGATCAGGGGAGGGAAGGTCGGCTCCTCGACGAGGACCGCCGAGCCGAACGCCAGGATCTCGGTGGAGATGCGGTCGAGGGCATCGAGGCATCCGTCGACGACCGTCAATGACTCGGCCGGGAAGGGCCAGGTGGCCGCGAGGTGCTCACCCAGCGCGGGAACCACCGGATCGTCGAGGTAACTCGAGGTCAGATCGGCGCGCCCGACTCGGGCCATGGATGGGCCGAGGTCCGGCAGCAGCGTCGGGTCGGGAATCCCGCTCGAGAGGTCGATCCGGAACTCGTCCGCTCCGGTCCCGAGGGCGCGGTATCGCGTCGGTGCTCCCGTTCCGGCGTTGGCGCGCACCCGGGTGCCGTTTCGACCGTTGGTGGTGATGACACCGGCACTCGAGAGCGACCGCCAGGCCTCGCTGACGGTGGTGGGGGAGATACCGAGGGCCTTGGCGAGGGTGCGAACCGTCGGCAGACGGTCGCCGGGGCGCAGGTCGCCGGATGCGACCAGGCGGCCGATCGTGGTGGCCACTGTCTCGGACTCCCGGCGGTTGCCGCCGGTGCTGTCGAGCATCGCGCGCACGGCGGCGACAACCGACTTCATGTCGTCGTCTAGGTGGTCCGACATCCGCCGGATCGTACTGGTACATAGTCGCTATTGTCCAGCGAGGTTCGGCCGAATTACCATCCTCATCGCTGGGGGACGGTCCTGCCTGCCCTTGGCGCCAACACCACCCGGCACCGAGCCGGGTCGAACAAGGAGACGAGGATGTCCAACATTGTGAGGGCCGCCCTACTGCAGACCGACTGGACCGGCGACAAGGAGTCCATGATCGACAAGCACGAGGAGTCGGCCCGCGAGGCCGCCGCTCAGGGCGCGCAGATCATGTGCTTCCAGGAGCTCTTCTACGGCCCCTACTTCTGCCAGGTGCAGGACGCCGCCTTCTACGACTACACCGAGGCCATC
>RGGX01000117.1 GCA_010024485.1 Actinomycetota bacterium
CTCGTCGACCTCGTCCCCCATCCGGTTCCTGGCGGAGGCCCGATGAACACGGCGGTTGCGTGTGCCCGTCTCGGCGCCCCGACTGCGTTTCTCGGCGCTGTCTCCACCGACGAGCACGGCGACGCGATCTGGGCCCACCTCGAGTCGAGCGGCGAGCCACAACGGTCGAGCGCCGGCTGAGGCTCTAGTCTCACGGGGTGGCCGACACCCGAACCCAGCCGGAGGCCGGCGCGGAACTCCCCGATGTCGATCTCGCGGCCGGGGTTCCGGGTGGGGTGACCGCCGTCATCCGCAACCTCGACGGTCGGCGGGTGGTGTGGATCGAGTTCGAGGAGAGCGAGACCGCGCCCCCACTGCGGTCACCCATGACCGACGTGATGCTCACGGGCGCCCGAGCCGCTCTCGAGGAGCGCCTACCCCTGGTGATGGTCGTCAACAGCGCTGGCGCCGATATCGCCGAAGGCATCGCCCCGCTCCACGGCTGGGGCCGCGTGGCGCGGGTGCTCACACGATGCTCCGGTGTCGTGCCGACCTTCGCGATCGTCGATGGCCCCGCCGTCTCGGGCCCCGCCCTCATACTCGGGTTGGTCGACTTCACGGTGATGACCGAGCGGTCCTACGCCTTCGTCAACGGTCCGCTCATGGTTCGCCAGTTCACCGGTGTCGACGTCACCAAGGACGAACTCGGGAGCGCCAGGGCGCTCGACCGCAATGCCGGCCTCCCGTGCGCCGTCGCGCCGGACCGCGAGGGAGCCACGCACATGGTCCGAGAACTCCTCGAATACCTGCCCGACCACTGCGACCTCGAACCGACGCGTTGGCCGATCAGCGATCCACCGACCCGGCCCTGCCCGGAAGCCGGGGAGTTGATCCCCGAATCCTCGACGGGCTCCTACGACGTGCGCGAGGTCACCGAGGCGATTGTCGACGCCGACTCCATGCTCGAGGTGCGGCCCCGGTGGGCAGCCAACATCGTCACCGCCTTCGCGACCATCGCCGGCAGACCCATCGGCGTGGTCGCGAACCAACCCCTCGCGCTCGCCGGAACCCTGGACATCCCCGCCTCGCAGAAGGCCGCGCGGTTCGTCGCCACCTGTGACGCGTTCAATCTCCCACTGCTGACGCTCGTCGACACCCCCGGCTTCTACCCCGGCAAGGACCTCGAGTGGAAGGGCATGATCCGCCACGGAGCCCAGTTGGTGTACGCCTACGGCCGCGCCACCGTGCCACGGGTGTGCGTGATCCTCCGGAAGAGCTACGGCGGGGCGTACATCGTGATGGATTCGAAGCGGATGGGCAACGACATCTGTCTGGCGTGGCCGTGGGCCGAGCTGGCCGTCATGGGCGCCGGACAGGCGGCTGCGATCCTTCAGCGACGATCCACCGACGAGGAACGGGCAGCCTTCGAGGCCGACTACGCCGACCGCCTCCTCAACCCGTGGACCGCTGCCGAGCGCGGATATGTCGATTCGGTCATCGACCCCGCCGACACCCGGAGCGAGGTGGCCGCGGCCCTCGAGATGCTCGCCGACAAGCGGGAGCAGCTCGCCCGGCGCCGTCACGGAAACACCCCCCTCTGACACCGCTCCTCCATCGCGGCGGCCGCCCGCTCCCCGTTGGAGCGATCACCCTGCCGCAAGTAGGTTGGCGGAGCGGGGAGAAAGCCCTGCGACCCCAGAACACCAAGGAAGCCCCCGTGCCTGAGACCATCACCATCACCGACGACCGCAGCGGCAAGACCGTGACCGTACCGATCGAGGGGGGTGTCTTCCCGGCCAGCGCCATCCGCGATCTCGACCCCTCGCTGTTCGTCTACGACCCCGCCTACATGCAGACCGCCTCGTGTCGATCCGCCGTGACCTATCTCGACGGTGGAGCCGGGATCCTCCGCTACCGCGGCTATCCGATCGAGCAGCTCGCGGAGAGCTCGACCTTCCTAGAGGTCGCCTACCTGCTGCTCCACGGGGAGCTCCCCACCTCCGAGCAGCTCGCGACCTGGACCCACGACGTCACCCACCACACCTTCATCCACGAGAACATGCGCAAGCGCTTCGTGGACGGCTTCCACTACGACGCCCACCCGATGGGCATGTTCGTCTCTGCGGTGGCAGCGCTCGGAACCTTCTACGACGGGGCGAAAGAGGTGAGCGACCCCGAGGCCTGCCGCAAGCAGGTGCTCCGACTGATCGCCAAGACACCGACCATCGCGGCCATGTGCTACCGCTTCTCGGTCGGCCTGCCCTTCAACTACCCCGACAACGACCTCTCTTTCCCCGCCAACTTCCTCTCGATGATGTGGAGGATCGGCGACGACTACGAGGTCGACCCGGTCCTCGAGCGCGCGATGGACATCCTCTTCATCCTCCACGCCGACCACGAGCAGAACTGCGGCACGACAGCCATGCGTGTCGTCGGCTCCAGCCACGCCGACCCCTACTCGTCAGCGGCTGCCGCCGCCAGCGCGCTCTACGGCCCACTGCACGGTGGCGCCAACGAGGCCGTGGTGCGGATGCTCAATGAGATCGGCTCGATCGATGAGGTCCCGGCCTTCATCGACTCGGTCAAGGCCGGCGAGGGCCGACTCATGGGATTCGGGCACCGCGTCTACAAGAACTACGACCCGCGCGCGACCATCATCAAGAAGACCGCCTACGACGTGTTCGAGGTGACCGGGAAGAACCCGCTCCTCGATATCGCGCTCAAGCTCGAGGAGGTCGCGCTCGCCGACCCGTACTTCGTCGACCGCAAGCTCTACCCGAACGTCGACTTCTACTCGGGCCTGATCTACCAGGCGATGGGATTCCCGGTCGACATGTTCACCGTGCTCTTCGCCATCCCGCGGACGGCCGGCTGGCTCGCCCACTGGCAGGAGCTGCTCGCCGATGGGGATCAGCGGATCTCCCGGCCGAGGCAGTGGTACGTCGGGCCGGAGGCGCGCGACTACACGCCGATCACCGCGCGCTCCTGAGCCGTGGACTTCGCCTGGACCCCTGAACAACAGGAGCTCCGGTCCCGGGCGCGTTCCGTCGCTGAAGAGGCCGTCGCCGAGCACGGCTGGCATCTCGACTCGTGGATCAACGGGTTCTCGAAGGAGTTCGCGCGACGCATGGGCGAGCTCGGTTGGATCGGCCTCACCTGGCCTGAGGAGTTCGGCGGTGGCGGTCGGCCACCGATCGACCGCCTCATCATCGGCGAGGAGTTGATCGCCGCCGGAGCCCCGATCGCTGCCATGTGGTTCGCGGATCGACAGATGGGGCCGGCACTCATGACCCATGGTCGACCCGACCAGCAACAGGAGTTCCTGCCGGGGATCCTCTCGGGAGAGACCACCTGGTGCATCGGCATGTCGGAGCCGAACGCCGGCAGCGATCTGGCCTCGCTGAAGACCACGGCGGTCCTCGACGGCGACGACTACATCATCAACGGTCAGAAGATCTGGACCAGCTTCGGCGCTGTCGCCGACTACTGCTATCTCATCTGCCGAACCTCGAGTGACGGCCCACCCCACCGGGGCATCAGCGAGATCATCGTGCCGATGAACACCCCCGGCATCGAAGTTCGTCCGATCGAGGACATGACCACCAATCGTCACTTCGCCGAGGTCTTCTACAGCGATGTCCGCGTGCCTGCCGCCAACCTCGTGGGTGTCGAGGGCAACGCCTTCAAACAGACCATGCGTCAGCTCGAGCACGAGCGGGGCGGTATCGACCGCCTCGTCTCCAACCGCGCCCTCTACGAGATGGCGCTCGCGAGGGCGGACCGTTCCGACCCGCGGGTCCGCCAACGTATTGCGCGCCTTGAGAGCGATTACCGCATCGGTCGAATCCTGGTCACCAGAGAGGTCCTCTCGCAGGCGCCGGCCGGCTTCTCAGCGGCGACGAAGTGCTTCTGCACCGAGCACGAGTGGCGAGTCGCCGAGTTCGTCGCCTCGGTGTTCGGGGCCGAGACGATGATCTGGGACGACGTCACGCGCGGCGTGGTCTACGCCCCCGGGTACACGATCATGGGCGGCACCAGCGACGTGATGAGGAACATCCTCGGCGAGCGCGTCCTCGGACTCCCCCGCGAGCCCCGCTGAGCCCTGGGCTCGGGCTGCCCCGATCAGGCGGAG
>RGGX01000118.1 GCA_010024485.1 Actinomycetota bacterium
GGAGCTCACCACGAGGGCGCGGCGCACACCAGCGCGGCGCTCCCCGAGATCACCCGAGGCCGAGGTGACCTCCGAGCCGAGGAAGAACATCAGATAGGTCGGGAGCAGCACGAACCCACAGGGGTTCACCGCCGCCACGAGCCCTCTGAGGAACGACAGGCTCACGCCGACCTCGACGTTGGAATACGGAAGTGAAGGGCGATCCGTTCGCGGAGGCCGTCTGCGTCGAGCACACCGTCGCGGGCGAGGATCCGCCCGTCGGCGTCGACGAAGACGGTGAGCGGGAACGACGCCGTCTCGAGGGCGTCGGTGAAGCGACCGAACGGGTCGAGGTACAGCTCGTAGGAGACGCCGACGGACTCGGCGAACTCGAGCATCCGGTCGACCTCGTCGATCGGATTCACCCCGATGAACCGGACCCGGTCGCCGAACTCCGCGTGGACCTCGGCGAACTCGGGCATCTCCCGAACGCACGGGGGGCAGGCCGCGAACCACAGGTTGATCACCAGCGGTGTGCCGACGAGGTCCGCGGTGCTCATCACCTCGCCGGCCACGGTGCGCACCTCCACAGCGGGTAGCGCGGCTACATCACCATCAGCACCCTCCAACGGCTGCTGGTACTCACCGGGCTCATCGAGCACGACGTCGACATCGCGATCGACCGCATCGCGCACCCGCGGAGCGCCGATCGAGATGGCGAAGAGTGAGATCGCGGCGGCGGTGCCGATCGCGACCGTCGCCCGTCGCCGCTCCATACCTTCAGGCTAACGAGGGCATCGCCCGCGTGGTCATGCCACCAGGTGCGGCGGGATCGGCACCTCGTCGACGACCAGTTCGGGCCGCGGATGCCGTGGCGGACGGCCGCGTCGCGGTCGATCCTCCACGATCACCCCCTCCATCACCAGCACGCCACCCCAGACGCCGTAGTACTCGACTCGCTCGAGCGCTCCCGCCAGACAGCTCTCCGCGAGCGCGCAGCGCCGACAGATCGCCTTCGCCCGCGCGAGATCGTGGGCGTCGTCGGAGAAGAAGAGTTCAGCCAGCCTCCCGGTGCCATCGGCGCAACGGGCGCGCCCCGTGGGGGCTTGGACGGTCGTTGTTGTCGTTTCCATGCCCGTCCAGAGGAGGACGGGCTGCGCAACTCGCAGTTTTCGCCATCGGCGGGTTCACATACGCAGCAGGATCTTCCCGACGTTCAGGTCAGCCTCCATGTGCCGATGCGCGTCGGCGACATCATCGACATCGAAGACACGGTCGATGACGGGTCGGAGCGCCCCGGACTCGAACAGGGGGAGCACCTCGGCCGAGAACCCGAGGCCCAGTCGGCCGGTGATCGCTCCAGGACCAGATCGGCCCCCAAGGATCGACAGGCATCGGCCTTGCCGGCCGAGCAGGTCACCGCGATGCGGGCACCGATCGCCTTCGCGATCTGGATCGCCGCGGTGCCGACACCGGAACCTCCCGCGTGCACCAGCGCCCACCGACCGCTGGTGAGCCCGCCCTGTGCGACGAGAGCGTCCCATGCCGTCGTGAAGACCTCCGGCACCGCGCCCATGCCGACATCGTCGAGGGCGTCGGGCACCGGCATGGCGAGACGCTCGTGGGTGACGACGAGTTCGGCGTTGCACGCCCCCGCCTCGATCCCCATCACCCGGTCACCGACCGACCAGCGCGTGACCCGTTCACCGACCGCCTCGACCCGGCCGGCGTACTCGAGACCGAGGATCTCGTGCTCGCGGCGAACCGGATCGGGATAGCCGCCGAGACGCTGCATGATGTCGGCCCGATTGCAGGCGCTATGCCCCACGCGGACCCGGATCTCATCGGGCCCGGGCTCCGGGTCGGCGACCTCCATGACCCGGAGCACCTCCGGGCCGCCCGGCTCGGTGACGACCACGGCACGCATGGGAAGAGTGTGCCGTCCGGCAGCTCAGGTGGGCGAGTCGGTCGACCGCGCGAGGATCGCCGCCGCCAGCTCGTCCGCGTCGCGGAAGAGCAGATCTCGGTAGAGGCGGAGTTCGTCGACGCTCGCCCGGATGTCATCGAGGGCCCGGTGGCTGTTCGGCTTGCGGACCGCCTGCTGGAGCACTTCTGGGCTCCAGCGCCGCGCCAACTCCTTGATGCTGGAGACATCGACCGATCGATAGTGGAGGTGCGACTCGATCTCCGGGAGATAGGCGGCGAGGAACCGACGATCGGTGCCGATCGAGTTCCCGCACAGCGGAACGGTTCCCGCATCGGGGCAGTGCTCGCGCAGACCGGACGCGGTGTGCATCTCGGTCACCACATCGTTCATGGCCGCGAGCACCTCGTCGCTCTGATGGACGACGAGGTCGGGGCCCTCGGCGACGATCTCGAGTTCGTCGTCGGTGATGAGCGTCGCGATCTCGACGATGACATCGGTGGTGTGGTCGAGGCCGGTCATCTCGAGATCCATCCACACCAACATCGGCTCGATGCTACGACAGCGGCCCGGTGTTGAGAGCATGAGGTCATGTCGGATGGTCTCGCGCAACTGCTCGAGGCCGGCCGCGCCGTCGAGGAACTGGAGCTCCGGTCGACCTTCGGCTTCATGGCCTTCCACGGCGGCCGTCTCGAGGTGACCACCGACCGGATCGCCCGCGAGGCAGCCGAGATCTCCGGCTCCTCCTACTACGGCGTGCTCCACACCGACCCGGACCCCAAGCACATCCCCTCCACTCGCTTCGACCCGGCCGAATCGGACCGTCTCTCCACCTTTCTCGACCATGTTGAGATCGTCGTGACCGTGCACGGTTTCGGACGGCGGGGAATGTTCTCCTCGCTGCTGCTCGGCGGACGCAACCGCGATCTCGCGCACCATGTGGGACGCCACATCGATCCCCTGCTCCCCGGCTATCGCATCATCACCGATCTCGCCGAGATCCCGGTGCGCCTCCGCGGGCTGCACGATCGCAACCCGGTGAACCGCCCGAGGCTGGCCGGCGTCCAGATCGAACTGCCGCCACGGGTGCGGGGGCAGGGACCGCTCTGGTGGGATTACGAGGGCGACACCGTGCCCCACACCGACGCGCTGATCACCGGTCTGGCCGCCGCGGCGAGCGACTGGCCGACGGGCGCCGTTCCGGTCGGCTGAACACCACGTCCCCCCTCCGGGCCGACCACAGGAGGGGACATGGCCATCTACGGTGCCGATCCGGAACAACTCGCCCAACTCGGGCGCACGCTCACTCAGCAGATCGACGTCATCACCCAGACGATGTCGACCGTCGACTCGACGCTGGCCGCGACCGTCTGGCACGGGCCGGCCCGACAGCGCTTCGAGCAGGAGTGGAACCAGTCGTTCCGACAGGCGCTCGCCCGCCTCAACGAGGCCTTCGGCGCAGCCGGCCAGGACTGCCTGGCGCGCTCGGGTGAGCTTCAGCGGATCATGGGTGTCTGACGGCTCCGGGACGGGTCGGTCGCATCCCCTACGATCACGGTGTGGCTCGTCTCGACTTCACCGTGGAACCCTTCCATGAGGGTCGCCCCGGTGCCCACGTCACCGCACCGGTCGACGCGCTGAGCGAGCGTGGGGTCGAGGTCGACTTCGGCGCCTTCGGCACATCCTGCGAGATCGACCCGGACGCGTTGCCCGAGGCGATCGCCGATGTCGTCCGGGCCGCCTTCGCGAACGGCGCCACTCGACTCACCATCGAGGTCGCCGGAGGCGACGGGGAGTCGGCGTGACCGACGAGCATCCGGTGGTGACCGCGGTCCGTCCGGCGCTCGAGGCGATGGGGGCCCGGATCGTCGGTCCGGGATCGATCGAACCCGCCGATCTTCCGATCGTCTGGCAGGGCGAGACCGTGGCTGCTGTGCGCGTCCCACAACTGCACGGAGCCCTCGATCGGCTCATCGAATCCGTCGAGAGCGAGCTGGGTGGGCCGCTGCCGTCGCTCTCGCGTGAGGACAAGCAGCGCGCCGTTCGACTGCTCGACGAACGGGGCGCCTTCACGCTGCGCCGAGCGGTCGAGGATCTGGCCGACGCCATGGGGGTCAGCCGGATCACCGTCTACAACTACCTCAACGCGATCCACCGGTGACCGGCGACCCGGTGGTCGGCCTCGACGCCGACGACACCCTGTGGCG
>RGGX01000119.1 GCA_010024485.1 Actinomycetota bacterium
GCCCTGACTGCCTTCGCGCCGCGGGTCGCGCGGCGCGAAGGCAGTCAGGGCAGTTCGAACCCACCGCGGCCCGAGTCAGGCAGTCATCGCAACAGGGTCGGCCGCACCGTGTGCACCGTCTGCCGGCGGGGCGCGACGGGTGGCGGTAGCAGGCGACGAGTTCCGCCTGTGTCGGCGCCGACGGTGGGGGCAGGCTCATGAGGCCCCCGCTGCGAGCGTTCTGAGCATCTCCCAGCCGTAGATGCCGGTCTCGTGACCGTCCGACCACTGGATCGCGATACCCCAATTGCCATGGAGCTCCGCGGACAGCGCCGTGAGCCGGTCAGCGGTGGTGACGGGTTCTCCGCGTTCACGTCGACCTCGGCAGTCGGCGCACGGACAGACCTCGCGGAGGTCACCGAGCTCGATGTCGAGCGAGCAGCCGTCCTCCCAGGCCACTTCGAGCCTCCGCTCGCGGTCGAGGAGCACATCGATGACCGCGGCGCTCACGGCGTGGGCTCCGGTTCAGTGGGAGGCACGTAGGGAACCGTCGGATCACGGAGTTCGCGCCCATCCCCGGTGTCGCAGGCGACCAGTGCCACCGTTAGGAGGGCCACCGCCGTCACGCTCAGGCAGCGTCGCGTACGTCCTCGCACCCCTCGCAGGCTACCGGTAGCCTCGCGGGCGTGTCCGACGGTGTCGCGCCCACGATCCTCACGGTGCACGCCCACCCCGACGACGAGGCCTCCAAGGGGGCGCCGACCCTCGCGATGTACGGATCCAGGGGCGTGCGCACCGTACTCGTGTGCTGCACGGGAGGTGAGGAGGGCGACCTGCAGAACCCGTCCCTCGCCGAGCCGGGTCAACCCTTCCACGGTCTCGATGAGGCTGCGTCGCGTCAGCTCCTGGCCGAGATGCGACCCGTCGAACTGGCCCGCTCGGCCGAGGTGATCGGATTCTCCGAGGTGGTCATGCTCGGTTACCGCGACTCCGGCATGGCCGAGAGCGACGCCAACGCCCATCCCGACTGCCTGCACTGCGCCGACCTCGACATCGTGGTCGGCGATCTGGTGGAGGTCGTGAGGCGCGAACGCCCCGAGGTGATCATCACCTACGGGGACGACCACAGCGGCTATCCGCACCCCGACCACATCCGGGTGCACGAGATCTCCGTCCTCGCCTACGAGCGGGCGGGAGACCCCTCTTGGTATCCGGGGCGCGGAGCGCCGTACCAGCCTCTCAAGCTCTACTACTCGACCTGGACGCGGCGTCGCATCGAAGCGGTCCACCGGGCGCTGATCGCCAAGTCCGGTGAGTCGCCCTTCGACGAGTCCTGGTTCGAGCGCATGGACAACGACCACCGCGTCACCACCCGCATCGACGTGACCGGTTTCATGTGGGCGCGCACCGGGGCGTTGCGCGCCCATGCCACCCAGGTCGATCCGTCGGAGGCCTTCTGGTTCGGGCTCGACGATGCCGAACTGGAGACGGTCTACCCCTTCGAGGACTGGATCCTCGCCAGGTCGGAGGTGGGGGAGATCCCCAGCCACGACAGCGAGGGGGACCTCTTGGATGGCATCAACGTCGGGGTGACTCGATGAGCATCCGCTGCGTGGTGGCGGTCGCTCGGTCCGATGAGCGGGCCGAGGGGCCTGAGGACGCCAGCGTCGTGGTGACCGTTCCGCTGGTCGTCGCCAGCGAGGACGGGTTCTCCGCGACCGTGGAGTACATGCGGGGGAGGCTGAAGGCCAAGGGTCACACCGGCGAGTTGCTCGATGCCCTCGCCGACGGAACCATCGACGACATGGTGCGTCGACTGGTCTCTGGCTGAGCCCCTCCGGCGACGCTCACGCGGAGCGCATCAACTCGCGTAGATCGCGGTAGCCGATCAGCACGGCGCCGCTCTCCCGCACGGCCTCCGACAGCGTGCCGTCGACCGTGACACGGTGGTCGTCGATCCACCCATCCGCGAAGTCGGTGAGCGCCCGGACCTCTGGGGTGTCCACCGCTGGTTGGATGTGGATCTCGGTGACCCCGGGCTCCAGGGAGGCGATCGAGTTCAGGATGCGGTCCCGGGATCCGGGTCTCCAGTCGTGGTCGAAGTGGTCGGGGAAGACCACGGCCTCCTCGGCGGCCAGGCGCCGATAGGGGAAACCGGCCTCGGCCTCGGTGATCGTCGACGGCAGGCGGATCGGCAGTGAGAACTCGACCGCCAAGTCGATGTAGATGTCGAAGAACTCGGGTCGAAGGGTGATGGCGCTGAGGTGCGGTGCGAGGTGGGTGACATCGACACCCCAGGCGATGGCGCGGTTCACCTGGGCCCGGAGCTCGCGTCGGACCTCGTCGAGGTCGGCGTGTTCCCACAGGTCGGCGGTGTTGCGAGGGAAGCCACCCTCGCCGGACAGCAGCGACGGTGCGTGGGTGATCGGGCCCCACCGGTAGGCGCCGTGCTCCGCATTGAGGGTGAGGTGCACGCCGATGTCATCGGAGGCGTCGAGCAGGTCGGTGGCGTGTCGAGCCCAGGGTGCGGGCACCATGATCGAGGCGCAGGTCGCCGCGCCCTCCCTCATGGCCGAGAGCACGCCGAGGTTGGCTGCGTGACAGGACCCGAGGTCGTCGCACGAGATGATGAGGATCCGTGCGTCGTTGCCGTATCCGAGTCGCTCGGCGAGTTCGCTCACCGTGATGACGCTAGCGGTCGCTCACCGGACACAGCCCCCAGAGACCGCGTCGCGCGGTCCGCGAGTCTCGGGCCGCCGCCTCGATCCGGTCCGCGAGGGCGGTGTTGGGCTCGATCGACAGCGCGGCGGCGAAACCCGACTCCGCCATGGTGAGGCTGACCGGCTGGGTTGATCCTCGGGGGACCAGGTGCGCCAGCAGTCGTCCGTAGTGGTCGCGGGCGACGATCTCCCGGGACACTGACACGGAGGAGCCGACGGGTATCAGGGCGCTGAGCGCGGCGGTGGCGAGGCCGGCTCCGCACTCGGCGGGCTTGTCGTCTCGGGCCAGTTCGGGTGTGTCGATGCCGATCAGTCGCACCCGCTCGGTGGTGTCCGCGAACTCGAGGATCACCGTGTCGCCGTCGATGACCGCTGACACGACCGCCGTGTCCACCTCGGGGGTGTGGTCACAGCTGACGGCGACGACCGGCAGCGCCGCAGCGAGAGCGACCGTTGCTCTCAGAGCCGCTCGATGAGGGTGCCGGTGCCGAGTCCGCCCCCGCAACACATCGAGATGAGCCCGTATCGGCCACCGGAGCGCTCGAGTTCGTTGAGGGCCTTGGTCATGAGGACGCCCCCGGTCGCGCCGAGCGGGTGGCCGAGCGCGATGGCGCCCCCATTGGGGTTCGTCCGTTTGAGGTCGGCGCCGAGTTCACGCGACCAGGCGAGCACGACGGAGGCGAACGCCTCGTTGATCTCGAAGGTGTCGATGTCGTCGATACCGAGACCGTTGCGATCGAGGAGCCGGCGCGTCGCATCGATCGGTCCGGTGAGCATGAGCACCGGATCGACGCCGACGAGACAGGAGTCGACCACCCGGGCACGGGGTCGGAGGCCGAGGCTCTCGGCTCGCTCCGCGGTCATCATGAGAAGAGCCGAGGCACCGTCGGAGATCTGCGATGAGTTCCCGGCGGTGTGCACACCGTTCTCCCGCGCCACCGGCTTGAGCGAGCCGAGCCGCTCGAGGGAGGTGTCGCGGATCCCCTCGTCGCGGGTCAGCGTGACCGTCTCGCCGGTCGGCTCGCCGTCCTCACCGACAACGGGGGCCTCGACGGCGACGGTCTGCATCTCGAAGCGCCCCTCGGCGATGGCGGTCGCCGCGCGCTGCTGGGATGACAGGCCGAGGGCGTCGGTGTCCTCGCGGGTGATGCCCCAGCGCTCGGCGATGCGCTCGGCCCCCTCGAACTGCGAGGTGAACTCGTAGTGCTCGAAGTAGTCCTTCGGAATGGGTACCCCGAGGCCGAGTTTCCGGGAGGAGTTGGCACCGATCGGCACCCTGGACATTGCCTCGACACCGCAGGCCACCGCGGTGTCGACAACGCCGGAGGCGATGAGTGAGTGGGCGAGGCCGGTCGCCTGCTGGCTGGAACCGCACTGGGTG
>RGGX01000120.1 GCA_010024485.1 Actinomycetota bacterium
GGGCCTGTAGCGCCACCCGCACCACATTGTTCACCGGTTGCTGGGCGGTGAGCGTCGACCCACCGGTCTGGGTGTGGAACCGCAACATCGCCGAACGGGGATCCTTCGCCCCGAACCGCTCCGTCATCACCCGATGCCAGATGCGACGACTCGCGCGGAACTTGGCGACCTCCTCGAAGAAGTGGTTGTGACCGTTCCAGAAGAATGAGAGTCGCGGGGCGAAGTCGTCCACATCGAGACCCGCGTCGATCGCCGCCTGCACATAGGCGATCGCGTTGGCGATGGTGAACGCGATCTCCTGCACCGCGGTCGAGCCGGCCTCGCGGATGTGATAACCCGAGATCGAGATCGTGTTCCACCGCGGGATGTTCTCCGAGCAGTACCCGAAGATGTCGGTGATGATCCGCATCGAGGGCTTCGGCGGGTACACGTAGGTACCGCGGGCGATGTACTCCTTGAGCAGGTCGTTCTGGATCGTCCCCGAGATCCGGTCGGCCGACACCCCCTGCTCCTCAGCGACGATCTCGTACATCAACAGCAGAATCGCCGCCGTCGAGTTGATCGTCATCGAGGTGGTCACCGTGTCGAGCGGGATACCCGCCAACAGGGTGCGCATGTCATCGATCGAGTCGATCGCGACGCCCACCTTGCCGACCTCGCCCTCGGCGCGCGGATGATCGGAGTCGTACCCCATCTGGGTCGGCAGGTCGAAGGCGCAACTCAGCCCGGTCTGACCGGCCTCCAACAGGAACCGGAACCGCTCGTTCGTCGAGGCCGCGTCGCCGAAGCCCGAGTACTGACGCATCGTCCAGAGCCGCCCGCGGTACATCGACGGGTAGACGCCACGGGTGAACGGCGGCTCACCAGGCAGACCGAGGCGCTCCGAGACGCCCCAGTCGGCGAGATCAGCCTCGGTGTAGAGCGGGCGGATCTCGATCCCCGAGTCGGTTCGGCGCGCGTCGTCGGACATGCGCCAAGCGTAGGAGGTCAGGCCGTCGAGCGACCCCTCCGAGAGGTAATGACGAAGGCGGCGATCAGTCCGGCCACCGCCAGCACCGACACGGCGATCACGACGACGCTCACCGCCGAGGTGCTGTCGACCGGACCGGTCTCGGCGTACAGCGTGTCCGGTGGGTCGAAGAGATCGATGTCCCAGGTGAAGGTCGAACCCAACACCTCATCGGCGTTGTGGTCGACCGGCGAGCCCGGAAGGGTCACGCTCACCACGAAACTCGCGTCGCTCAGGAAAATCCGGGCGAACTCCTCCATGCCGTCGTCCCCGCCGGTCGCGTCGCCGAGCACGTCGTCACCGAACGGGAACTCCATGCGCCATCCGCCGTCACCGGTGCGCCCCAGACTGATCGAGTCGTCATCGAGCACTCCTGCCAACGCACGCTCAGCGTCGTCGGAGGCGGTCCAACCGGCCGAGATACGCACCCCGCAGATGTCGCCCTCGTCGAATGCCTCCGCGATGACCCCCGCACCCTGGTCGAACTCCGCGGAGAACTCCTCGCAGGCCTCATCGCGGTCGATCTCACCTCCCGCGAAGGCGCCGAGCACTCCGATGTCGAGACCGAGACTGGCCTCGACCTCGCCGGAGCCGTCCTCGTGGACCGTGATGGCGTAGTCGACGGCGAGACAACCCGACAGCACGAACGCCACGGCGGTGACGACGAACGGGCGGACCAGTTGGTTCATACGCATAGGTCGACCCTAGGCAAGTCAGTCCGCGGCGGCGACGACGGCGATCTCCATCCGCCACTCGGGTCGCGCGAGCGCTGGAACCGTCACCAGGGTCGACGCGGCGAGGTGACCACCGAGGGCGTCGTCGCGGGCCGCCATCACCGGGGCGAGGTCCTCCCCCACGACCGCGTACGTCGTCACCGAGACGATGTCGGTCACCGACATCCCCGCGTCGGAGAGCATCGCCGAGATGTTCGACCAGACCACCGCCGCCTGATCGGCCAGATCGGACGGAACGGAACCATCGGGAGCGATCGGCACCACCCCCGAGGTGTGGAGCCACCGGCGAGCCGACTCGGTGACCACCGCATGGGCGTAGGCCGCTGCCGGAGCGGCGATCGAAGCGGGGATCACAGGACGGCTGGCGTTGCTCACCCCCACATCGTGCCACCCGGCGATCACCCCGGGCTCAACGGCTACCGTTCCGGTATGGCAATCACCGACCAGCCGATCATCGAGTTCCATCCAGAGCCAGCCGACGACCCCGAGGTCGAACGCGTCAACCGCAAGGCGAAACTCGCGGGAGCGCTCCGCATCTTCGGCCGACTCGGATTCGGTGAGGGCGTCGCCGGACACATCACCGTCCGCGATCCGATCCAGCCCGACCACTTCTGGGTCAACCCCTTCGGCAAGAGCTTCCGACTCATGCGCTCGAGCGACCTGCTACTCGTGAACCACGAGGGAGAGGTCGTGGTCGGCAACGCCCCGGTGAACCGGGCGGCCTTCGTGCTGCACTCGGCGATCCACCAGGCGCGGCCCGATGTGATCGCTGCCGCGCACTCACACTCGGTGTACGGCAAGGCCTTCTCCTCGCTCGGCATCCCACTCGCTCCGATCACCCAGGACTCGTGCATGTTCTACGGCGACCACACCGTCATCTCCGAACAGGGTGGTGCCGTCGTGTTCGAGGTGGAGGCCGGCAAGGAGTTCGCCTCGAAGTTCCCGACCGGCAAGGCCGCCATCCACCAGAACCACGGCCTCTTCACCGTCGGCGCCACCGTCGACGAGGCCGCCTTCTGGTTCATCACCATGGAGCGCAACTGCCAGGCCCAACTCGCGGCCATGGCCGCCGGAGATCCCATCGAGATCCGCCACGAGTACGCCCAGTACACCTTCGAGCAGACCGGCTACCCCCTCGCCGGGTGGTTCTCCTTCCAGCCGCTCTGGCAGGAGATCTGCTCGACCGATCCCGAACTCTTCGACTGACCAACGGCATCGAGCGACCCGCGCTCGGTCCCGGGCAGACTCTCCGGGTGGACGCGACCGCCCAACGACGACCCCTCCCTCCCGAGGGCCTGTTCGTCATCTCGGCTGTCTCCCAGTACATCGGGGCATCGATCGCCGTCAGCGTCTTCGACCGCGTCGCCCCGCAGACCGTCGGCTGGCTGAGGGTGGTCGGCGCCTCGGTCGCCCTGCTGCTCATCGCTCGTCCCCGACCGAGCTCGTGGGGACGGGAGCGCCTGATGGGAGCCGCGGTCTTCGGTATCGCGACGGCGGCGATGAACCTGTTCTTCTACCTCGCGATCGCGCGCATCGATCTCGGCAAGAGCGTCGCGATCGAGTTCATCGGCCCGATCGCCGTCGCCGCCGCCACCACCCGGTCATGGCGCAACGCCGCGGCCCTCGCCACCGCCGTCATCGGCGTCGGGGTCCTCGGCGGGGTCGAACTCGGTGACGAGACCCTCGGTGTGTTGTTCGTGCTCGCCGCGAGCGCCTGCTGGGCTGCCTACATCGTCATCGGCTCCCGCGTGGCCCGGGTGACCTCCGGCGTCGACGGCCTCGGCATCGGGCTCGCGGTCGGAGCCCTCGCCCTGGCGCCACTCGGCGCACCCTGGAGTGGCCCCGTGTGGACCTCACCGCTGCTGCTCGCCGCCTGCCTCGCGACCGGAGTGTTCTCGAACGCGATCGGTTACGGCATCGACCAGCACGTGCTCCGCCGGGTGAGCGTGCGCCGGTTCTCCGTCCTGCTGTCACTGTTGCCGGTGACCGCCACCGCCATCGGATGGGTGGCACTCGACCAGCGTCCGGGCGGACTCGACATGATCGGGATCGCCCTCGTGCTGATCGCGGTGGCCTCCCAGGAGCGCGAGCAGGCCGACGTGATACCGACCGACGCCGCCTGAGCGCCCGTCAGTGGTCGTCGAGCCAGGGCGCGCAGAGACCGTCGAGGTCGCGCACCTGGATGCGGTCGCGGTTCTCCCAGGTGACCTGGTTGGCGGGATCGCGACGCAGGTTGAAGACCCGGAACTCCATCTCCGTGGTGTCCACCGACAGGATCCGCCCGATGAGCGCGTCGCCGAGACCGAGGATGACCTTGATCGTCTCGAGCGCCTGGAT
>RGGX01000013.1 GCA_010024485.1 Actinomycetota bacterium
CGCTACATGGAGTTCTGGAACCTCGTCTTCATGCAGTTCAACCAGGCCGAGGACGGTTCGCGCACGCCGCTGCCCCGGCCGTCGGTCGACACCGGTGCCGGTCTCGAGCGCATCCTCGCGCTGCTCCAGGGGGTCGACTCGGTGTGGGAGACCGACCTCATGGCACCCCTCCTCGATCGGGCCTGCTCGCTCACCGGTCGCTCCTACCGCCCCGGTGACTACTCCGACCGTGACTCCTTCGCGATGCGCGTCCTCGCCGAACACGCCCGCTCGGCGACGATGCTGGTCAACGACGGGGTGTTCCCGTCCAACGAGGGCCGCGGATATGTGCTCCGACGCATCCTCCGCCGCGCGGTGCGCTACGCGTTCCTGCTCGGCACCGAACGGCTCGTCATGCCGGACCTCGCCACGGAGGCGATCGGTGTCATGGGCGGTGCCTATCCCGACGTGGCCCGCAACGCGGACTTCATCACCAGTGTCCTCGGCAAGGAGGAGGAGCGGTTCCGTCACACCCTGAAGACCGGACTCGGCATCCTCGACAACGAGTTGAGCGCTGGGGAGACCCTGTCGGGTTCGACCGCCTTCCTGCTCCACGACACCTACGGCTTCCCCCTCGAGCTCACCGAGGAGATCGCCCAGGAGCGCTCGGTCGCCGTCGACCTCGAGGGGTTCACCGCCGAGATGGACGCCCAGCGTGAGCGGGCCAAGGCCGCCCGGCGTGAGGGATCGGCCGGTGAGGGAATGATCGAGTCGTACCGCGAGGTGCTCGAGCAGTTCGGCACCACCGAGTTCACCGGTTACGCCGAGGACGTCACCGAGGCCCGCGTGCTCGCCGTCCTCGAGGTGACCGGGCCCGACGGTGAGGACCTCGTGGAGGTCTTCCTCGACCGGACGCCCTTCTACGCCGAGGCTGGCGGCCAGATCGGCGACACCGGCACCATCTCGTCGGACTCCGGCTCGCTCGCGGTCCTCGACACCACCTACGCCCTGCCGAACCTCCGCCGTCACCTGGCCCGCCCGACCGGCGGCTCCCTCGGTGTCGGCGACACCGTCACCGCCTCGATTGACGTCGACCGCCGCTCCGCTATCCGCCGGAACCACACCGGCACCCACGTACTGCACTGGGCCCTGCGATCGGTGCTCGGCGAACATGTCAAGCAGGCCGGCTCCCATGTCGGTCCCGACCGCCTCCGCTTCGACTTCTCCCACTACGCCGCGGTGACCGCTGATGAGGTGGCCGAGATCGAGCGTCTCGCGAACTCCCAAACGCTCTCGAACAGCGCGGTGCGGGCCTTCGAGACCACCAAGGACGAGGCGGAGACCCTCGGCGCGATCGCCTTCTTCGGCGACAAGTACGGCGACGTGGTGCGCGTGCTCGAGGCGGGTGCCTCCGTCGAGTTGTGCGGTGGCACCCATGTGCGCGCCCTCGGCGACATCGGCACCATCAAGATCGTCGCGGAGGCCTCGATCGGTTCGAACCTCCGGCGGATCGAGGCGGTCACCGGCGAGGCATCGGTCGCGCTGCTGCAACACGATGAGGCCGTCCTGGCCGAGGTGGCCACCCTGGTGGGCGCCACCGGTGGCGACGTCGTCGACGGGGTGCGTCGCAAACTCGACGAGGTCAAGGCCCTGAACGATGAGCTGAAGGCGCTCCGCTCCAAACTGGCCACCGGGCGGGCCTCCGAGATCGCCGGATCGGCGGTCGACGGCGTGGTGGTGGAGCGCGTCGACGTCGACACCCCCGGCGATCTGCGCGAACTCGCGCTCGCGGTACGACAGCACGCGGCGTTGAGCCGGGTGGTGCTCGTCGGTGCCACCTCGACGGGAGGGGTCGCGCTCGTGGCGGCGGTGGCCCCCGACTCCGGTGTTGAGGCGGCTGGCCTCATCCGCGACGCGGCCAAGGCCGTTGGTGGCGGAGGTGGTGGCAAGGGCGATGTCGCGACCGCCGGCGGCAAGGACCCGTCCGGAATCGATGAGGCTCTCCGGCTGGCGCGCGAGGCCGCCACGGCGTGAGTGAGCCGCGACGTCCGGTGCTCCGGACGCTCGGCATCGACCCCGGCTCGAAACGGATCGGCCTCGCCCTTGGCGTGGGCGCGGTGGCGAGCCCGCATCGGGTCGTCACCCGCACCCGCGACCTCGAGGGTGATCTCCGCTCGATCGTCGCCGACATCGCCGAGTTCGAGATCGACATCGTCGTCGTCGGCCTGCCGATCAGCCTCGATGGGCGGCACGGTGCCGCGGCGCGCGCTGCCACCGAGCTCGCTGACCGCCTCGCTAGGTTGACCTCCGTGCCCGTGGAGATGCACGACGAGCGGCTGACGACGGTGACGGCGGAGCGTTCGCTCGCTGAGGCCGGTCTCGACTCCCGCCGACGACGCGAGGTGGTCGACAAGGTGGCGGCGGCCGTGATGCTCCAGGCGTGGCTCGACTCCCGGGGTCCGTCGTGAGCGGTCGACCGTGAAGGGTTCGGGCGCGTTCACCGAGGGGCGGAGGTTCTCCGCCGACGACCAGGCGAGGGTGTCCTGGCGGGTCGACCCCTGGGACGACCCCGATGAGGTGCCGGTGGTCGAGACGCCGCCGCGCCGGGGACTGCTGCTCCGTTGGGTGGTCGGTCTGGTCGCCGCTGCGCTGATCGCCTCGGTGTTGGCCGCCGGTTGGACCGGATGGTGGCTCCTCGAGCGTGTCTCGCCGTCGGGCGCCAGCGGCGAACTCGAACGGTTCGACATCTCCGAGGGCGACAGCGTCGCCACGATCGCCGGTCGGCTGGAGTCTCGGGGTCTGGTGAGCGATGCCGGGGTCTTCGAGTGGTACGTCTCCCAGCGGGGTGGACTGGAGCCGACGCCCGGCTTCTACCGGATCGCTCCCGGTTGGCATATGGGTGATGTTCTGGGAACGCTCCGCACCCCACCCAGTGAGACCTATGTGCGCATCACCTTCCCGGAAGGTTTCACCGTCGAGCAGATCGCTGACCGGGTGGGGGAGCGGATCGAGCAGATGGAGTCCGAGAGCTTCCTCGAGTTCACCCTCGATCCGACCCGCGCCGTCCCGTATCGACCGGGCGACATCGCCTCGCTCGAGGGATTGCTCTTCCCCGACACATATCAGGTGTCCAACGCCGACAACGAGGGTCAGTTGGTCGAGCGGATGATCGAGTTGCTCGAACGGGTCGCGCTCCAGGAGGAGTTGGATGCCGGGGCGGAGCGGCTCGGCCTTACCCCGTACGAGGTGCTCACGGTCGCCTCGATGATCGAGCGCGAGGCCAAGGTGGACGCCGATCGTCCCCGGATCGCCAGGGTCATCTACAACCGACTCGACATGGGGATGAACCTGGAGATCGACGCCACCCTCCGCTACGGCCAGGAGCCCGACACGCCCTTCTCGGCGCTGCGCTTCACCGACTCGCCGTACAACACCTACATGTATCCCGGCCTGCCGCCGACCCCGATCGCGAATCCGGGGCGGGCATCGATCCGAGCGGCGCTCAATCCGTCCCCGGATCCTCCGTCGGGTGATCCCCTCTGTCAGGTGCTCGACGACCCGACAACCGGATGTCGACTGCTCTTCTACGTTCTCGCTGATTTCGATGGTGGCCACGCCTTCGCGGTGACCTTCGAGCAGCATCAGGAGAACATCGCGGCGGCGAGTCGGGCGGGGGTCCTCCCGTGAGTGCGTCGACGGGTGCGGAAGTGGTGGCGGTGGTCGGCCATCCGGTGGGGCACTCGTTGTCCCCGGTAATCCACAACA
Organism: Actinomycetota bacterium; assembly: GCA_010024485.1. GTDB lineage: Bacteria > Actinomycetota > Acidimicrobiia > Acidimicrobiales > Ilumatobacteraceae > Casp-actino5. The sequence continues at coordinate 3,745 of RGGX01000013.1, forward strand.
CGGCCTTCGCCGCCGCCGGTCTCGACTGGACGATGATCGCCGAGGATGTGGCGCCCGAGGAGGGACCGAAGATCGTCGAGTGGGCCCGGTCCCGGGGGTTGCGGGGTCTCGCGGTGACGATGCCCCACAAGGTGGTCGTCGCCGAGTCAGTCGACCGTCTCCACGAATCCGCGATGGCGTTGCGGTCGGTGAACACCGTCGTCTTCGACGGCGATGACGCGCTGGGGTTGAGCACCGATGGCGACGGGTTCGTCGACTCGCTCCGAGCTGCCGGCCACGACCCGGCCGGGGCGATGGTGGCCGTCATCGGAGCGGGTGCAGCCGCCCGTTCGATCGTCGACGCCCTCGGCCGCTCGGCGGTCGCCGGCATCAACATCGGCAACCGCACCGATGAGGCAGCGAGATCCGCTGCCCTCCTCGCGGGAGTCGCGACCGCGGTCTCCTCGGACGAGTTCCCCGAGGTGGTGGCCGCCGCGGACATCGTCGTCAACACCACCCCGATCGGCATGGGTGACACCGCCGGTGCCGCTCCGCTCGACCTGTCGCTGATCCGCGCCGGTCAGGTGGTGGCCGACATCGTCTACCACCCCCTCGAGACGACGCTGTTGCGAGAGGCTTCCGCGCGGGGGGCGACCACGGTCGACGGTCTCGGGATGCTCGTGCACCAGGCCTGTCGGCAGCAGATCGCCTGGACCGGGGTGGAGTCCGACCCGGCAGTGCTCCGAGCGGCAGCCCTCGCCGAACTCGCCCGCAGATAGCCTCACCACGGTGTTGCGTCTGCTGACCGCCGGAGAGTCCCACGGCCAGGCCCTCGTCGTCGTGCTCGAGGGGCTTCCCGCCGGCCTCGAGATCACGGTCGAGGACATTCAGGCTGAGATGGGTCGTCGTCGTCTCGGCTACGGCCGCGGCCCGCGTCAGCGCTTCGAGGTCGACGAGCTGGTGCTCCTCGGCGGTGTCCGCCACGGTCGGACCCTCGGGTCGCCCCTCGCGATCGAGATCCGGAACACCGAATGGTTCCGGAGCGACCGCTGGCACGAGGAGATGTCTCCAGCTCCGGGCGAGACCAAGGAGCCGCTCACCCAGGTCCGTCCGGGTCACGCCGACCTGGCGGGCATGCAGAAGTACGGTTTCACCGACGCCCGCGATGTGCTCGAGCGCGCCTCGGCCCGCGAGACGGCGGCCCGCGTGGCCGCCGGTGCTGTCGCGAAGCGTCTGCTCTCGCATCTCGGTGTGGAGGTCATCTCCCACGTGATCCAGATGGGATCCGCTCGGGTGCCCGCCGAGAGCTCGCGACCCACTCCAGGTGATCTCGATGTGGTCGACGAGTCCCCGGTGCGCTGTTTCGACCCGGCGGCCGCCGAGGCGATGATCGCCGAGGTGAAGGCGGCCGCGAAGGACGGCGACTCCCTCGGAGGGGTCGTCGAGGTGCTCGCCTTCGGCGTGCCCGTCGGTCTCGGATCCCATGTGCACTGGGATCGCAAACTCGATGGCCTGATCGCCCAGGCGCTGATGTCGATCCAGGCCGTCAAGGGCGTGGAGATCGGTGACGGTTTCGAGGTCGCGGGTCGTCGTGGCTCGGCTGCCCATGATCCGATCCGGTGGACCGACGATCGTTACGAACGGCTCTCGACGTTGGCGGGAGGCCTCGAGGGCGGCATCACCAACGGCGAGCTGCTGGTGGCCCGCGCCGCCATGAAGCCGCTCGCCACCCTGAACGTCCCGACGCTCGAGACGGTCGACACCGCGACGAAGGAGTCGGCGGTGTCGTTCAAGGAGCGCACCGATGTGACGGCGGTGCCGGCGATGGGCGTGGTGGCTGAGACGATGGTGGCCCTGGTGCTCGCCGATGAGGCCCAACGCAAGTTCGGTGGCGACTCCCTGTCGGAGTTCGTCCGCAACGCCGAGGCGGCATCGGCCGCTCTGCTCGAACAGGACGTCTGAGCCGTGGCTGGTCAGTCGGCCGAGCGTCGCTCCGTCCGAGTCGAACTCGGTGACCGCTCCTACCCGGTGCTCGTCGGCCACGGAGCCGTCGACGGTCTCGAGGCCCTGCTCGGCGCGTCGAGGACCGTCGCCCTCGTCACCCAGGACGGGATCCCCGATCTCGTCGACCCGGCATCGCTCGGCGGCCGGTCGGTGGAGCGCCTCCAGATCGGGCGTGGGGAGGAGCACAAGTCGCTCGACACCGTGGGCGAGCTCTGCTCGGCCTTCGCCGCCGCCGGCATGAACCGGGGGGATGTGGTCGTCGCCGTCGGTGGGGGCATGGTCACCGATGTGGCCGGCTTCGCCGCCGCCACCTTCCACCGGGGAATCGACGTGGTCCACGTGCCGACCACCCTGCTCGGCATGATCGACGCTGCGGTCGGCGGGAAGACCGGCGTGAACCTGCCCGAGGGCAAGAACCTCGTCGGGTCGTTCTGGCAGCCCCGTGGTGTGATCTGCGACCTCGATGCCCTCGCCACCCTTCCCGAGCGCGAGGTGCGCTGCGGGAACGGGGAGATGGCGAAGTACCACTTCCTGACCGGTGATGACCTGGCCGACCTCGGCGAGGTCGACCGGATTGCGCGCTGTGTCGAGATCAAGGCGGAGGTGGTCGCCTCCGACGAGCGCGAGGGTGGTCGTCGGGCGGTGCTCAACTACGGGCACACGCTGGCCCACGCACTCGAGATCGCCTCGGGACACGAGCTCGCTCACGGCGAGGCGGTCGGTATCGGTCTGGTGTTCGCCGCCGAGCTGGCGCGCGAGCTCGGTCGAATCGATGAGGGTCGGGTCGCCGACCATCGTCGGGTGGTCGGCGAGCTCTACGGACTCGACACCGAGGTCCCCGCTGTCGGCAGTGTCGATCGACTGATGGAACTCATGTCGCGCGACAAGAAGGCGATCGACGGGCTGACGTTCGTGCTCGACGGTCCGGCCGGGGTGGAACCGGTGGCCGGTGTCGACCCGAGCGTCGTCGCTGACCTCCTCGCGTCGTCGCTGACCCGATGACGCTCCCGGTTCGCGGACGCCGGGTGGCGCTGCGTCGGTTCTCCGAGTCCGATGCCGATGCCTTCGCCCGGATGAACGCTGATCCGGTGGTGATGGCCACCATCGGCTCGGTGGCTGACCGCGCGGCGTCGGACCTGCTGCTCGAGCGGATCGGTGCCCATCACGACGAGCACGGCTTTGGCCTGTGGTGCGTCGATCTGGCGGGGGAGTGCATCGGATTCTGCGGACTGTCGATCCCGTGGTTCCGCGATGGCGTCGAGATCGGCTGGCGGCTGCGATCCGAGTACTGGGGCCGGGGGTTGGCGAGTGAGTCGGCCCGTCTGGTGATCGATCACGCCTTCGGCCCGCTCGGTCTCACCGAGGTGATCTCGTTCACGGCGAGTATCAACGAGCGGTCCCGTCGGGTCATGGAGGCGATCGGGTTGACACGCGACCACGGGGCCGACTTCGACCACCCGGCCCTCGCTGAGGGCGACCCGCTTCGTGCCCATGTCCTGTACCGGATGGATCGGGCGGGGTACCGTGCCCTCCGTGAGTCGAATCGTCCTGCTCCTCCACGGGCCGAACCTGAATCTGCTCGGTGACCGCGAACCCGAGGTGTACGGCACCGACACCCTGGCCGATCACGTGGCGCGAGCCCGCGCGTCGGCTGCCGAGTTCTCCCTCGACATCGAGGATCTCCAGTCGAACGCCGAGCACGAACTCGTCGAGGCGGTGCAGGCCGCGCGCGGGCGCTGCGCGGCGATCATCGTGAACCCGGGTGCCTTCACCCACTACTCATGGGCCCTCCACGATGCCCTGGCCGCCTTCGACGGCCCGGTGGTCGAACTGCACCTCTCCAACCCCGATGCCCGCGAACCCTGGCGGCGCACCTCCGTGGTGGCCCCGGTCGCGACCGGGAGCATCGTCGGGTTCGGTGGCGACGGCTACGAACTCGCGGTTCGCGCCGTGGCCGCGACACTCGGGTGAGCGCGGACCTGCCTCCGTTGTCCGCTGCCGGCCGGGTCGCGAGGTTCCGTGAGGCGCTCGCCGTCCACGGCATCGAGCACGGGATCGTCTCGGGTGCGAGCACGCGCCGTTGGCTCAGCGGGTTCACCGGGTCGAACGGCGACGTGGTGGTGACCCCCGATCGGGTCGTGTTGGTCACCGACGGCCGTTACGGCTCGCAGGCCGAGCGTCAGATCTCTGCGAGTGGGGCGGGGGTCGACGAGGTGATGGTGACGACGACGGTCGTGGAGCAGCGACGCCGGGTCGACGAGTTGTGCGCTGGGGCGGGGCGGGTCGGTTTCGAGTCGATGGTGTGGTCGCACGCCGAGTGGTCGGCTCACGGCGCGCTCGATGATCTCGTGCCGATCGACTCGGTCGTGTCGCAGCTGCGGCGTCGAAAGGACGCCGCTGAGATCGCCCGGATCACCGAGGCAGCCCGGATCGCCTCGGTCGCCCTCGCCGCTGTCGAGATCGCCCCGGGTGTGTCCGAGCGCGACATCCGTGACTCGCTCGAGTCGACGATGCGCGCCCATGGCGCCGACGGCCCGAGTTACGAGACCATCGTGGCGTCCGGTCCGGACAACGCCGCCATGGCCCATCACCGTCCCTCGCGACGGGTGCTCGAGGTGGGTGACACGGTGGTCATCGATGTGGGCGCCCTGCTCGACGGGTACCACTCCGACATGACGCGCTCTTTCGTGGTGGGCGACCCATCCGATGAGCAGCAGCGGTGGTACGCGGCGTTGTCGCGGGCGCAGCGGGCCGGTCTCGACGCCGTGGCCGACGGGGTCGCGACCCGAGAGGTCGATGCCGCCTGCCGGGCGTCGCTCGCCGAGGAGGGTCTGGCCGATCTGTTCACCCACGGGACGGGCCATGGGGTCGGTCTCGACATCCACGAGGAGCCCTTCCTCGGTCGAAGCACCGAGTCGGTTCTGGCCGCCGGTGACGTGGTGACCGTCGAGCCCGGGCTCTATCGTGTCGGGGCCGGTGGCATGCGGATCGAGGACCTGGTTCTGGTCACCGAGTCGGGCCATCGATCGCTGACCGATTTCCCCAAGGACGACCCATGCCCGCCATCACCACCAACGACCTGAAGACCGGTATCACCCTCGAGCTCGACAACGGGCTCTTCCAGGTGATCGAGTTCCAGCACGTCAAGCCCGGCAAGGGCGGGGCCTTCGTGCGGACCAAGCTTCGCAATGTGCGCACCGGGAACGTCTTCGAGAAGACGTTCAACGCCGGCATCCGCGTCGAGCAGGCCATCATCAATCGCGAGGAGATGCAGTTCCTCTACCGCGACGGCGACGACTACGTGTTCATGAACAACGTCTCGTATGAGCAGATGAATGTGGCCCCCGTGGCGCTCGGCGAGGCCGCCGACTTCATCATCGAGGGCATGACGGCCCAGGTCGCGTTCTTCTCCGGCGAGATCATCTCGGTGGAGATCCCCGCCTCGGTCGAGTTGGCGATCGCCGAGACCGAGCCGGGTGTGCAGGGCGACCGGGTGTCGGGGGCGCGCAAGCCCGCGACCCTCGAGACCGGCAAGGTCATCCAGGTTCCGCTCTTCGTCGAGGTGGGCGACCGGGTCAAGGTCGACACCCGCTCCGCTGAGTACATCACTCGGGTCTGAACGTGACGGACGCTGATGAGCGCTCCGACTCGCGTGAGCGGGCGCTCAACCTCCTCTATGAGGCGCAGTCCAAGGGCCTGCCGGTCGCTGAGGTGATCGAGGCGCAGGCGGTGCGCCCCGACGATCTCGCCGAGCAACTCGCCCGAGGTTGCGACTCCTGCGCCGGCCGGGCCGACGAGTTGATCGCGGCGAAGGCGAGGGGTTGGAGCCTGGAGCGCATGCCGGTGATCGACCTGACGGTGATGCGCATGGCGACCTTCGAGCTCCTTGAACGCTCCGAGGTGCCGACGGCGGTGGTGCTCGACGAGGCGGTGGAACTGGCGAAGCGTTACTCGACCGATGACAGCGGTCGCTTCGTGAACGGTGTGCTCGCTGCGATCGCCTCCGAGGTGCGAGCGGCCTGATGCCCACGGCGATCCGCCGGCTGAGCCCGCCCGACCTGTTGGTCGCCGGTGCGGTCGCGGTGTTCGCGGTGTACTTCTCGGTGATCACCCTCGGGGTGCATCACGGTCTCGGCACGTCGAGCTACGACTCGGCCCTCTACGACCAGGGGGTGTGGCTGCTGTCGAGGTTCGACGCGCCGTTCGTGACCCTGATGGGCCGCAACCTGTTCGGCGACCACTCATCGTTCATCCTGGTCTTCCTCGTGCCGCTGTACTGGGTGGCACCGGGGGCCTGGATCCTGTTCGTGTCGCAGGCCACGGCGGTCGCCCTTGGGGCCGTTCCCGTCTACTGGCACGCCCGACGCCGGCTCGGTGCCGGCTGGCCGGCCGCGGTGATGGCGCTCGTCTATCTGGGGCATCCGGCGTTGTCGTGGACGGTGATGGAGAATTTCCATCCCGATTCGTTCACCGCGGTCTTCGTCGCCGGGGCGATCTGGGCGGCGACGGAACGTCGCTGGCGTCCCTACGCGGTGTGCGTGGTGCTCGCTCTGCTCGTGAAAGAGGACGTGTCGCTGGTCGTCGTGCCCCTCGGCATCTGGGTGGCGCTCGAGCGTCGCTGGCGAGTCGGGGTGGCGACCGTGATCGGCTCGATCGGGTTCATGCTCGTGGCGATGTTCGCGGTGATGCGCTCGCTCATCGGGGTGCCGACGCGGAACACCTGGCGCATCCCCTTCGACGGTCCGACCGGCTTCATCCGCACGGCCCTGACCGATCCGACCCGGGTGATCGACCATCTGCGCAGCGACGGTCGGCTCTGGTACCTGTGGCAGATGCTCGCTCCGGTCGGTTTCGTGTTCCTGCGAGCGCCGGGCGTGGCGTTGATCAGCGGGCTGGTGCTCTTCACGAACATCTTGAGCACCTTCTGGTACCAGTACCAGATCGAGTACCACTACAGCCTGATCGCGGTGCCGGCCATCGTGATGGGCGCCACCTGGGCGATCTCGGCCATGCGTTCCGAGGCGCGCCGGCGAGCCCTCGTGCTGGTGGTGGCAGCGACTGCGGTCACCTCGGCGCTCTGGTCGCCGATGCCCTGGTCGAGGGTGCAGCCCGGCAGCTGGGGTCGGGATCATCCGGTCGCGGTCTCGGCGCGTGATGTGGTGGGCCGGGTCCCCGACGGGGTGTCCGTCGCGGCGCATCACCGACTCACCCCGCACCTCGCCTACCGGAGCGAGATCTACCAGTTCCCGAACCCGTTCCGCGTTGTGCTCTACGGAGTGGACAACTCACTCGAGGGCACACGACTCGCCGACCGCGCCCTCCGGCTCGTCCTGCTCGAGCGAGTCGAGGAGGGCGTCGACATCGTCGGGGGCGCCGCCGATGAGCCACACCCCCTCATCGTCGGGGTTGTCTCCCTGCCAGGGGAAGACGCCGTCGATGGGGTAGCGGTCGACGGTGACGCTCTCGTCGTCGGTGAGCGGTGAGACGACGGCGAGCTCGACCTCGGCGTCGGGAGGCTGGTCGCGAAGGATGTCGATCAGTTCGTTGACTCGCATGGTTCCCCCTGTGTTCGTCGTGCGATCCGGCCGGTCACGGCACGTCGAGCCAGGCGTCGGCTCGATCGAGCAGATAGAGGCTGACGAGTTTGCACCGCTCGAGACTGCGAGCGATGGCGCTGTCGTTGGTGGTGTAGACGTCGGCGAGGTCGACGGTGAGGCGGGCCACCATGGAGAGGCTGCGCTCGGGGGCGTCGGTCACACTCGGGAACGAGTCGATGGCCGACACCTCGACCGGCAGGTCGGGTCCGCCGACGCCGGCGATCTCGGTGGCGAGGACCAACAGGTCGGGCGGTCGCGGCAGAGGGGGCAGGGTCCAGGTGAACAGCAGCGGGAAGGTGAACCCGGTCGGGGGGTCGGCCTCCATGTCGTCCATCTTGAGGACCTCGTCCTCGAATCCGAGGAGGGCCCTCGGGTCGACGTCGAGGGAGAGATGCAGGTCGATCGGACCGGAGCAGGCCTCCTCGGGGTGGAGGTCGACCTCCCAGAGTTGACGGAGGGAGTAGGTCTCGACGAAGTGCCGTTCGTCGTGGACGTGGAATCCGCTGTCGATGGCCTGGCTCTTGATATCGGCGACGAAGCCCGCCACATCGATGACTGCCACGCCCCGGACACTACCGTTGTTCGTTGTGAGCCCTTCCAGTCAGCACAACCTGGAGGGGTCGCTCCATGTGGGCGCGGGTCGCCACGAGGCGCTCGACCTGTTCGACGCGGCCGCGGACGCCGTCGCCGAGGTGCTCGCCGAGACCACCGATTGGGGTCCGTCGGGGTTGCGCCACAGTCAGTACGCCTTCGATGTGAGCGCCGATGAGGCCTGTCTCGGGGTGTTGCACCGGGCTGGGGTGGCGGTGCTCTCCGAGGAGAGCGGTATCACCGGTGATGCGGGGGCGCCGGTGGTCATCGTCGATCCGGTGGACGGCTCGACCAACGCCTCCCGTGGGGTGCCCTGGTTCGCCACGGCGCTGTGCCTGATGGTGGAGGGTCGTGCCGAGGTGGCTCTGGTCGCGAACCACGCCACCGGTCAGCGGTGGCGGGCGGTCGTCGGAGGTGGTGCGAGTCTCGATGGTCGGCCGATCTCCACATCGGGGCAGACCGAGTTGTCGAAGTCGATCGTGGCCATGTCGGGCCTGCCGAGTCACCACTACGGGTGGGCCCAGTTCCGCAGCTTCGGGGCGTCGGCGCCCGATCTGTGCCTCGTGGCCTCCGGGGTGACCGATGCCTGGTGCGACATGAACGACGGTGGTCACGGGGTGTGGGACTACGCAGCCTCGATGCTGATCTGTCTGGAGGCGGGCGCCGCGGTCGCCGAGGTGCACGATCGGGACCTGTTCACCCTCGACCACCGCGCGCGTCGCACGCCGGTGGCGGCGGCGACACCGGAGTTGCTCGAGGTCATCCTCGAGCACCGTCGAGCCGATGCCTGAGGGGCACACCCTTCACCGGGCGGCCCGTCTGCAGGGTCGGCGGTTCTCCGGCCACCGACTCCGTGTCGACTCTCCTCAGGGTCGGTTCGATGAGGGGGCGGCGGCGGTCGATGGGCGAACACTCGACGGTGTCGAGGCGGTCGGCAAGCACCTGTTCCACCGATGGGAGGGCGGGGTCACGGTGCATGTGCACCTCGGTCTGTTCGGCCGATTCCGGACCTTCACGAAGGAGGCCCCCGAGCCGACTGCGGGAACCAGGATGCGTTGGCGGGGGGATCCGGGCACCCTGCACCTGTCAGGGCCGACGGCATGCGCGGTGATCGACGGCGATGAGGAGGAGCGGCTGCTCGCGCGGATCGGTCCTGATCCGCTCGCGATCCGAGCGGGTGATGAGGAGCGGCTGGTTGCCTCGTTCGCCCGTCGTCGGGTGCCGGTCGCGCAACTGCTGCTTGATCAGGCGGTGGTGTCGGGGATCGGCAATGTGTACCGGGCTGAGTTCTGCTTCATTCTCGGCCTCGACCCGTTCACTCCAGCGAACGAGGTCCCGGTCGAGATCGTCGGGGACATCTGGCGACTCGCGATCGATCAGATGAAGGTGGGGGAGCGCATCGGTCGGATCGTGACGGTCGATCCAGTCGACGCTGGCGTGGCCCGCCACCGGGATGTGCCGGCGCGGGAGCGGCTCTTCGTCTACAAGCGAGATGGATTGCCGTGTCGACGATGCCGATCGACGATCCGCGTCGGATCGTTGGCGGGTCGAAAAGTGTGGTGGTGTCCGAGCTGTCAGCGCTGAGGTTCAGAGGGGCCGCGCGAAGCTCAGGTCGTGGCCGCTCGGGTCGGTGATGGCGAACATGCGCTCACCCCAGTCAGCGTCTCGAGGGGGGTGCCGGGGTGACAACCCGGCCGCTAGAGCTCGCTCGTGGAGGGCGTCGACGTCGTCAACGTGGAAGATGACCCGACCCCAGGGCCCCGGGGAGCCGGTGAGCGTCAGATTCACATGGCAGACACCAGCGCTCATGGTGGTGAACGTCGATGTTGCTCCGCCGAAGGCGATCGAGAAGCCGAGAGCCTCGTAGAAGGCGATTGAGGCCGACATATCAGTGGTAGCGAGGGTGACGGCGTCGATCCGCATCGGCGGAGGTGTCGCACGCCGCTCAGACATCGATCACCCCGGGTGGTCCACCTTCGCGCCGGGCTGCTTCATGCCGACGGCGCGCTCGGCGGGCGAGGAGTCGGAGCACGAGGTTGAGTCCGATGACCGCGACGATGGCCTGCACCCACCACGAGGTTCCTCCGGGGAAGATGGCGTCGATCACGAGACCGACCACCCAGACGAAGCCAAACAGCGCGAGCAGTGGCATGAGCGCGATCAGGCAACCCGCTGAGGCACATCCGCGGTTGACCATGACGACGGGAGCCTGCACGGCACCACCCTAGGGTCGCGATCCGGTGCCCGCTGGCTCGCCGGTAGCGTGCTCGGTTCCGGGCGCATAGCTCAGTTGGCTAGAGCGCTTCCCTTACAAGGAAGATGTCGGGGGTTCGAGTCCCTCTGCGCCCACTCGTTTTGGAAACCACAACGTTTCCAGCTCAGAGGGCATTTCTGGCGACCATCTGCGTCGCGTCTGACTTCAGTTCAGCCGGTGAATTCGATGAAGTTGGACTCGCCATCGGCTTCGTCGGGGTTGTGACGAGCGATGGAGGTCGGCTTCCGCGTCGAACTTGTCCGGGCCGAGTGACGCTGCGTTCGTGCCCGGCAGGGTGAATTCACCGATGCCGGCGAGCCCCGCTGCGAACGTTGCGTTGTCGAGGGTCGGCCCCGTTGAGTCCGGCGCCGCGGCGTACGAACACCATCAGCTCCAACAACCCCGAGTTCCGAGCGCCGCGCCTTTGAATGAACTGGTGTCGGCTCGCTCTGCCCCGTAGCGATTACGGAGAGGTGGTCAAAGCCGTCGCAGCGATGTCTCTGATGTCGACGCCGTACCCCTCGATGGGAGGCATGTCGAGGGGGTGGATGTCGTAGATCGCCTCGAGCCAGATCAGCGTTCCCGCATCTTTCGCCATGTTGGCCGCATGACCCTTTTCGTCGGTGAACACCGACGAACGTCTCGGCCCGATCAGATTCGCCAGCTCCGGGATCAGGCCCTGCTCGAATCGGGAGCGGATTTCGTAGACCGCTGCGCCATGGAAGAAGGTGAAGACGTCGACACCGTTCGATGCCTCGCTGACGTTCTCAGCCAGTTGCTGGTACAGCGGGTAGGCGGCATCGATGAATGCTCGGTGGTCGGCGGCGGTCGCGTACTCACCCGGAAAGTCCACCCACGGCATCGCCAGGGCGAACCGTGTCTCAGGGTTCCGCTCCACTGCGTACGCAACGATCTCGAGGATTGCTTGGTCACTGACTGCTTGGTCGTCTTGGCTGGCTGTCTCGCGAAACTCTGCCGAGCAGCAGATCAGAACGACGACGTCGACAGTGCCGTCGTCCAACTCCTCCTTGATGAGGGCCCGGACGTCCGGGTCGTCCCACATCGCCTGCGGGGCACCATTCTCGCCGCCACGGAAGACCACCCGCTGTTGGTGCCCCTCGATCCCGGCGAGACGAGTGGCTTCATCCAAGTTCTCGGCGAACGGCCGACCGAAGCTGTGGCCGGCGTACAACACCGTCAGACCGTCTGTTCCGTCTTGGACTGCTGCGTCAGCCGGTGACGTCGTCGCAGGAGATGCCGCCCCGGTCGTCGGTGCTGCCGTCGCCGCCGCGGTCGTCGTCGCCCGCGCGGTTCCCGGTGCCGCAGACGCGGCTGATGTCGTCGGCAGGAATGACGTTGGCGGAAGCTGCTGAGCCGAATTTTGAGAGCACGCGGCGAGCGATATCGCAGCAATGGCTGCGGTGAGAGCCGCCCACTTCTTCACCACGCCCACGCTACGGCTGTTGTGAAGCTGCGACATGTCGGGATGGTGGCGTCGGCCCGGCAGACCTCAATGAGGTCGTCGATGTCGGTAGGGGAGAGGCGTCGCTGGGGAGGGTTTGAAAGCCGTCCTACCCGGTCCACACGAAGTGTTGCGGCGAGCACTCGCAACGAATTCGCAACCCTGCTGTGATGACCTCCTGGCGGACTAACACCGACGGCCGTCGTATGGGAAGGTTGCATGCATGTTTGACATCAACTCGCTCGTTCGTGGCAGAGCAGCGCGTCGTGCCCTCGCGCTCCTCGTCGTGGGAGTGCTCGGAGTGTCTTGCTCGAGCGCGTCGATCTCCGATGAGACGGATTCCGCAACTGATCAACCGGCTGATCAGGCGGGAGAGACCGACGGTGACGAGCCGACATCGCCGGAGGATCCC
>RGGX01000121.1 GCA_010024485.1 Actinomycetota bacterium
ATGGAGGACCTCGGCATCGACATCTCGCGCCCGGAGCGCGGATCCGACGACGACGACCAACGGGCCGTCCGCTGAGACCGGCCAGCAGGTAGGCCAGCCATGAGCGGGTACCGCGCAGGTACCAGATGTGGACGACCGGGGCCGAGAGCTCGATGTGGCCCATGCGGTCGCGGCGCACCTTGGAGCGGGTCACCTCGACGCCGCAGCGCTCACAGATGATCCCCTTGAAGCGCACCCGCTTGTACTTGCCGCAGTAGCACTCCCAGTCGCGGGTGGGTCCGAAGATCTTCTCGCAGAAGAGCCCCTCCTTCTCGGGGCGCAGCGTGCGGTAGTTGATCGTCTCCGGCTTCTTCACCTCGCCGTGTGACCACAGGCGGATCTGGTCGGCGGTCGCCAGCCCGATCTTGAGCTGGTCGAACATGTTGACGTCGAGCATGTCTGTTCCTCAGTTCCTCTTCGGTCCGGCCAGTCTCAGCGGACGGCCCGTTGGTCGTCGTCGTCGGATCCGCGCTCCGGGCGCGAGATGTCGATGCCGAGGTCCTCCATGGTGCGGTGGATGTCGTCGTCGAGGTCGCGCATCTCGATCTCGCGTCCGTCGTCGCCGAGCACCTCCACGTTGATGCAGAGGGCCTGCATCTCCTTCATGAGCACCTTGAAGCTCTCGGGCACCCCGGGCTCGGGGATGTTGTCGCCCTTGACGATCGCCTCGTAGACGCGGATGCGCCCGAGCACGTCGTCGCTCTTGATGGTGAGGAGCTCCTGGAGGCAGTAGGCGGCGCCGTAGGCCTCGAGGGCCCAGACCTCCATCTCACCGAAGCGCTGGCCACCGAACTGGGCCTTGCCGCCGAGGGGCTGCTGGGTGATCATCGAGTACGGGCCGGTCGAACGGGCGTGGATCTTGTCGTCGACGAGGTGGGCCAGCTTGAGGATGTACATGTACCCGACCGTGATCGGGTTGTCGTAGGCCTCGCCGGTGCGACCGTTGTAGAGGGTCGCCTTTCCGTCGACGCCGATGAGACGCTCGCCGTCGGCCGACTCGGGGTTGAGGTTCTCGAAGATCTGCTGGATCGTCGGGTGCTTCCCGGCCTTCTCCTCCTCGTCCCAGTTCGCGCCATCGAACACCGGCGTCGCGACGAAGGTCGCGGGGGCGGTGTTCGGCCGGGTCTTGTTCTCCGTGCCACGGGTCGGCTCCCCGCCGACCAGCTCGCCGCTGCTCGGGTCGGTCCAACCCCAACGGGCGCAGTAGCCGAGATGGGCCTCGAGGACCTGCCCGACGTTCATGCGGCTCGGGACGCCGAGCGGGTTGAGGATGATGTCGACCGGGGTGCCGTCGTCCAGGTAGGGCATGTCCTCGACCGGGAGGATCTTGGAGATGACGCCCTTGTTGCCGTGGCGACCGGCGAGCTTGTCACCGACCGAGATCTTGCGCTTCTGGGCGACGAAGACCCGCACCAGCTGGTTGACGCCGGGGGGCAGCTCGTCGCCGTCGTCGCGGTTGAAGACCTTGACGTCGATGACCTTGCCCGACTCGCCGTGGGGAACCTTGAGGCTGGTGTCGCGGACCTCGCGGGCCTTCTCACCGAAGATGGCGCGCAGGAGGCGCTCCTCGGGGGTGAGCTCGGTCTCGCCCTTCGGCGTGACCTTGCCGACGAGCACATCGCTCGGTCCGACCTCGGCGCCCACACGGATGATCCCGCGATCGTCGAGGTCGGCCAGGATGTCGTCGGACAGGTTCGGGATGTCGCGGCTGATCTCCTCGGGCCCGAGCTTGGTGTCACGGGCGTCGATCTGGTGGACGTGGATGTGGATCGACGTGAGCACGTCGTCCTTCACGAGCCGCTCGGAGAGGATGATCGCGTCCTCGAAGTTGTAGCCCTCCCAGGGCATGAAGGCGACGAGGAGGTTCTTGCCGAGCGCCAGTTCACCGTGATCGGTGGAGGGCCCGTCGGCGAGCACCTGGCCCCGCTTGACCTTCTGGCCCTCGACCACCCGCGGACGGTGGTTGATGCAGGTGTCCTGGTTGGAGCGACGGAACTTCGAGAGCCGGTGGCTCTTCTTGCCGAGCTTGTCGTAGGTGACCGAGATCAACTCGCCGGTCACCTCGGTGACGGTTCCGTTGTCGAGCGCCTCGATGAGGTCGGCGGCGTCGTGGGCGGCGCGCTGCTCGATACCGGTACCGATGTAGGGGGCCTCGGCCCGCAGCAACGGAACGGCCTGGCGCTGCATGTTCGCGCCCATGAGGGCGCGGTTCGCGTCGTCGTGCTCGAGGAACGGGATCAGGGCCGTCGCGACCGACACGATCTGCTTCGGCGACACGTCCATGAAGTCGACCTCGGAGGGCGGGACGTAGGCGATGTCGGTGGTCGCACCGAAGAAGCTCTCCTGCTCGAGCATCTTGCGGAGGTCGTCGAGGCTGGCGGCCTGCGGGGACCGGCGCACGAGCACGCGGTCGTTGCGGAAGGTGCCGTCGGCGTTCAGCGGGGCGTTGGCCTGGGCGACGACGTGGTTCTCCTCCTCGTCGGCGGCCATGTAGACGATCTCGCCGGTGACGCGACCGTTCTCGACGCGGCGGTAGGGGCTCTCGATGAACCCGAACTCGTTGACCCTCGCGAAGGTCGAGAGTCCTCCGATGAGGCCGATGTTCGGGCCCTCTGGGGTCTCGATCGGGCACATGCGCCCGTAGTGGGAGAAGTGCACGTCGCGCACCTCGAAGCCGGCGCGCTCGCGGCTGAGGCCACCGGGGCCGAGGGCCGAGAGGCGACGACGGTGGGTGAGACCCGAGAGCGGGTTCACCTGGTCCATGAACTGCGAGAGCTGCGAGGTGCCGAAGAACTCCTTGATCGCCGCCACGACCGGGCGGATGTTGATCAGGGTCTGCGGCGTGATCGCCTCAACGTCCTGGGTGGTCATGCGCTCGCGGACCACGCGCTCCATGCGGCTGAGGCCGATGCGCACCTGGTTCTGGATCAGCTCGCCGACCGAGCGGATGCGGCGGTTGGCGAAGTGGTCCTGATCGTCGAGGCGGTAGCCGGGCTCCTGCTTGACGAGGTTGAGCATGTAGGTGATGGAGGCGAGCACCTCGCAGCGGCTGAGGACGTGCTGGCCCTCCTCCGGCAGGTCGAGGAGCGGCTCGCCCTCGAGGTTGGTGCGACCGCTGAGCGAGAACTGCTCGGCGATCCGCTCGAGCTCGGCGCCGAGCTTGCGGTTCAGCTTGTAGCGGCCGACCCGACTCAGGTCGTAGCGGCGGCTCTCGAAGAAGGCGTTGCGGAAGTAGGCGCGGGCCGACTCGACGGTCGGCGGCTCGCCCGGGCGGGCGCGCTTGTAGATCTCGATGAGGGCCTCGTCCTGAGTGGGCGCGACCTCGCGCTCGCGGTCCCACTGCCCCTCGAGGAAGTCGAACTCGCGGACGAACTGGTCGAGGAACCCCGGCGCGTTCTCCTCGTCGTAGCCGAGGGCGCGGAGCAGGGTGAAGATGCCGAGACGACGCTTGCGGGCGACGCGCGTACCACAGGTGACGTCCTTGCCGGGACGCTGCTCGACGTCGAACTCCATCCACTCACCGCGGTAGGGGTGGATGGTGCCCTTGACGAGCTGGTGCTTGGTGAGGTTGCGGAGCCGGTAGCGCTCACCGGGCTCGAAGATCACTCCGGGGGAACGCACGAGCTGCGACACGACGACACGCTCGGTGCCGTTGACGATGAACGTGCCCTTGTCGGTCATCACGGGGAAGTCGCCCATGAAGACCGTCTGCTCCTTGATCTCACCGGTCTCACCGTTGAGGAACCTCGCGCGAACGAACACCGGCGCGGCGTAGGTCATGTCCTTCTGCTTGCACTCCTCCACCGTGAACTTGGGCGGGGGACGCAGGTCCTCGTCGAAGGGATCGAACTCGAGCTCGAGCTGCAGCTTCTCGGAGAAGTCCTTGATGGGGCTGATGTCGCGGAACGTGTTCGCGAGGCCCTCATCGAGGAACCACTGGAAGCTCTCCCTCTGGACAGCCAGGAGATCTGGGAGTTCGAGGGGCTCGTCCAGGTTTCCGAACGAGTAGCGCTCACGGATGTTCGAGCGATTG
>RGGX01000122.1 GCA_010024485.1 Actinomycetota bacterium
GCGTGAGCACCGACCCGGGTGCCACCGTGAAGCGGGTCCCTCGCGCGCCGAGATAGTCACGACGGTCACGGTCGCGCATGCCCACCTGGGAGAGCAGACCCGACAGCACCGCCTGATGCACGCGGTCGGGATGACCCGAATCAGCGCCAGGTCGGATGCCGATCTCCCCCGCCACCCGACGCAACTGGCTGTAGAGGTCGCGCCACTCGCGGACCCGCACGTAGTTCAGGTACTCGTCGACGCACATGCGGCGGAAGGCATTCCCCGACAGTTCGGCCTGTCGCTCGCGGAGGTGGTCCCAGAGCGCGACGATCGACAGCAGGTCCGAACCGACGACATCGAACCGGCGGTGCAGGGTGTCGGCGCGCTCGCGATGCTCGCGAGGTCGCTCACGGACATCCTGGATGGAGAGGGCGGCGGCGATCACGAGTACCTCGCGCACGCACCCGTGCCGATCCGACTCGATGATCATGCGGCCGACCCGCGGGTCGACCGGCAACCGGGCGAGGCGGCGGCCGAGATGGGTCAACCGGTCGTGACCCGATCCGTCATCGTCGCGGAGGGCCCCGAGTTCGAGGAGCAGCCGACGGCCGTCGGTGACCTGAGCCTGATCGGGTGGGTCGACGAACGGGAAGTCCTCCACCCGACCGAGCCCGAGGGACGCCATCTGGAGGATGACCGAGGCGAGGCTCGTCCGGAGGATCTCCGGCTCGGTGAACTCTGGGCGGGAGTCGAGGTCGTCCTCGGAGTAGAGCCTGATGCACACGCCCGGGGCGACACGACCACAACGCCCGGCGCGCTGCGCCGCCGATGCCTGGGACACCGGTTCGATCGGGAGTCGCTGCACCTTCGCGCGACGGGAATACCGGCTGATTCGGGCAGTCCCGGTGTCGACCACAGCCCTGACCCCCGGCACCGTGATCGAGGTCTCGGCGACATTGGTGGCCAGCACGATGCGACGCCCCGGGTGAGGCGCGAACACCCGCTGCTGCTCAGCAGCCGAGAGCCGCGCGTAGAGCGGCAGCACCTCCACACGCGACAGGGCCAACTCGCGGATCGCGCGAGCGGTGTCGTGGATCTCCCGCTCACCCGAGAGGAAGACCAGCACATCGCCGTTCACCCCGTTCGGGCTCCGCGGGTCGAGCTCGTCGATCGCGTCGATGATCGACCGAACCTGATCGGCGTCGTCGTCCGGCGGCCGGTGCCGGACCTCGACCGGGTGACCCCGCCCCTCGACGAGGTGGACCGGTGCCGGCGAGCCATCGGGCCCGG
The DNA here is from genome assembly GCA_010024485.1 of Actinomycetota bacterium. Classification (GTDB taxonomy): domain Bacteria; phylum Actinomycetota; class Acidimicrobiia; order Acidimicrobiales; family Ilumatobacteraceae; genus Casp-actino5. Next base: position 1,273 of record RGGX01000122.1, read on the forward strand.
CGAAGTGCTGCGCGAAACGATCGGTGTCGATCGTCGCGGAGGTGACGATGACATGGAGGTCGTCACGTCGGTCGAGCAGTCGACGGAGATAACCCAACAGGAAGTCGACGTTGAGGCTCCGCTCGTGGGCCTCGTCGATGATGATCGTGTCATAGCGACGGAGTTCCGGATCGCGTTGCAGTTCGGCGAGGAGGATGCCGTCGGTCATCAGGCGGATCCGTGTCGCCGCCCCGACACGGTCGTCGAAGCGGACGCTGAATCCGACCTCCGAACCGAGTTCGACCCCGAGCTCACTCGCCACCCTCGATGCGATCGACCGGGCCGCGACCCGGCGGGGCTGCGTGTGGCCGATCACACCCGACGATCCACGTCCGGCAGCCAGGCAGAGTTTCGGCAACTGGGTGCTCTTGCCCGACCCGGTCTCACCGGCGACGATCACCACGCGGTGCTCCCGGATGGCGGCGACCAACGCATCGGCGTGGGCGGCGATCGGGAGATCCTCGGGGATCTGCGCCGTGAGGTCGTGGTCCGCGTTCATGGGCACCGGTGACGGTAGCGAGCGACCGGCGGGGCGACATCGGTGACGGGTAGCGTCGGAGCATGCGCGTCCACGGCACCTGTCATCACGACTGTCCCGACTCGTGCGGTTGGGTGGTGACGGTGGAGGACGGTCGGGCCGTTGACATGTCCGGCGATCCCGAGCACCCGTTCTCCCAAGGCGAGCTGTGCCCGAAGGTCAACCGATTCCTCGACCGGGTGCACAGCCCCGACCGGGTCCTCCGACCGCTGCGCCGGGTCGGCGCCAAGGGAGAGGGCCGGTTCACCGAGATCACCTGGGAGGAGGCGACCTCGGTGATCGCCGATCGCCTCCACTCGACGATCGCCAACCATGGGGCGGAGGGCATCCTCCCGTTCTCCGACGCGGGCAACCAGGGCATGCTGGCCCTGTCCGGCATCTCCTCGAGGTTCTTCCACCATCTCGGCACCACTCGACTCATCCGGGCGCTCTGCGGTCCGACGGTCGGCGCCGGCGTCAGGATGACGAACGGGTCGTCCCTCGGATTCGACCCGCTCGACCTTGAGCACTCGAAGCTCATCATCCTCTGGGGGACGAACACCCGCCTCACCAACCGCCACCTCTGGCCGACGATCGAGTCGGCGCGGGGCCGCGGTGCGCGCGTCATCGTCATCGACCCGCTCCGCACGATCACCGCCGACTCGGCCGATGTGTTCATCCAGCCGAAGGCGGGAACCGACATCGCGATGATGCTCGCCATGATGAACGTGATCATCAGCGAGGATCTCGTCGACCGGGAATGGATCGACGAGTTCACCCTCGGATTCGACGAGTTGGCCGCCCACGTCGCCGCCTGGTCTCCCGCCAGAGCCGCCGAATCGTGTGGTGTCGAGTCCGAGGCGATCATCTCCCTCGCCCGCGAGTTCGCGACCACCCGCCCAGCCGCGATCCGGACCCTGGTCGGCCCCGAGCACCACGAGAACGGCGCGATGTTCTTCCGAACGCTCGCCTGTCTGCCCGCCCTCACCGGAGCCTGGCGCGACCGGGGCGGTGGGCTGACCCGCAGCGTCGGGTCCTGGCAGGAGCAGCTCATCGACGAGGCCGCCCTCGATCGACCCGACCTGCTCGCCGGACGAAGCCCCCGCGTGATCAACATGAGCCGTCTCGGCGAGGCGCTCACCGAGGCCGATCCGGCGGTCCACGACCTGATCGTGTGGAACGCCAACCCGATGGTGACCATCCCCAACCGGGAACTCGTGCGGCAGGGTCTGGAGCGCGACGACCTCTTCTGCGTGGTGCACGACCAGTTCATCACCGACACGGCCCGCTACGCCGACATCGTCCTCCCAGCCACCACCCACATCGAGGCCGTCGACGTGGTCCCGGCTTGGGGTCATCTGTGGCTCGGGTGGAACGAAGCCGCCATCGAACCGCTCGGAGAGGCGGTGTCCAACACCGAGTGCTTCCGGCGGATCGCCCGTGCGATGGACCTGACCGAACCCTCGCTCTACGACGACGACCTGACGCTCATCCGCGACGCCCTGCCGACGGTCGACATCGACAACCTGCGGGAGGAACACCGGCTCCGGGTCCCCTATCCGGAGAGCGGCCTGCCCTGGGCCGACGGAGGTTTCCCGACCCGGAGCGGGCGAGTCGAGTTCGCCAGCGAGGACCTCGAGGCCCTCGGTCATCCCCGGCTGCCCGATTACACCCCTCCTCGAGAAGGTCCGGAGGGTCCGCTTGCCGATCGGTATCCCCTGCAGTTGCTGACACCGAAACACCATCTCCGATTCCTCAACTCGAGCTACACCCACCTCCCCGGCCACGGGGACCGCGAGGGCGGACCATTCATCGAAATGCATCGGGACGATGCCGCCCAGCGCGGTCTCGACCAGGACTCGCAGGCCGAGGTCCACAACGACCGAGGCTCGATGTCACTCCCCGTCCGCATCACCGACCGGGTGCGACCGGGCACGGTCGTCATTCCCTGGGGTTGGTGGGCCGATCAACACCCGGACCGGCGAGTCGCCAACAGTCTCACGAACGACACCCTCACCGACTGGGGAGGCGGCGTCGCCTTCAGCGACACGCTCGTCGAGGTTCGTCCCGCCTGACCCCGACATCGGTGGAGGCCACCGCACTAGGTTCGCCCCATGGCTCGTTGGCTTCTCAAATCCGAACCCGATGTCTTTGGCTATGACGATCTCGTCGAGGCGAAGCGTGAGGGATGGGACGGCGTCCGGAATTACCAAGCACGCAAC
>RGGX01000123.1 GCA_010024485.1 Actinomycetota bacterium
TCATCACCGCTCGAGCACGCCGCGACCATCGCTGACGCCAGCACCGCTGCGAGGGTACGACGCAGACCCGCTCGTGGAGTCAGGCGGGGTCGCTGCGGAATCTGCATCGCTGGGCTGACCGTACCAGCGGGGTGAGGCGCCGAACCGTCAGGACGCCGCGAGTCGGACGATCTGCGCGAACTCGTCCGGGTCGAGGCTCGCTCCGCCGACGAGGGCCCCATCGACATCGGCACAGGCCATGAGTTCCTCGGTGGTGCCAGCCTTCACCGAACCGCCGTACTGGATGCGGATCGACGAGCCCGTCGCAGCATCGAAGCGGGCCGTGACCGCCGAACGGATCGCCGAGCAGACCGCCTGTGCGTCCGCCGCCGTCGCCGTGCGACCGGTGCCGATGGCCCACACCGGCTCGTAGGCGATCACCATCGAGGCCGCCTGCTCGGCCTTCACACCCTCGAGACCTGCGGACACCTGGGAGAGCACCCGGATCTCGGTCTCACCGGCCTCACGCTCAGCCAGGGTCTCGCCGACACACAGGATCGGGGTCATCGAATGCTTCAGGATCGACCGCACCTTGGCGTTCACCACCGCGTCGTCCTCACCGAAGACCATCCGACGCTCGCTGTGACCGACGATCACCATCTTCACATCGAGCTTGGCGAGGAACGCCGGTGACACCTCACCGGTGAAGGCACCCGAATCATCCTGATGACAGTGCTGGGCACCGAGCAGGAACTCCATCGAGTCACCCTGGATGACGGTCTGCACGCTCCGAATGTCGGTGAACGGCGCATGGACGCTCACATCGACCGAGTCGTACACGTCCTTCGGGAGCAGCCAGTGCAGCTTCTGCACCGCTTGGATCGCCTCGAAGTGATTCAGGTTCATCTTCCAGTTGCCGCTGATCAGCGGACGACGTGGGTCAGGCATTCGGTGCTCCTCTCAGGGCGGCGAGACCAGGCAGGTCGCCGAGTTCCAGAAGTTCGAGGCTCGCTCCCCCTCCGGTCGACACATGGTCGACCTCATCGTCGAGACGGAACTGGGCGAGGGCGGCCGCCGAGTCGCCACCACCGACCACCGTGAAACCCCGGCAGGCGGCGACCGCCTCAGCGACGGTGCGCGTACCGGCAGCGAACCGCTCGTCCTCGAACATGCCCATCGGTCCGTTCCAGAACACCATCCGCGCCTCGGCGATCTCATCGGAGAAGGCGGCTGCTGAACCGGGACCGATGTCGAACCCCTTCGCGCCATCGGGGAGCCGCGTCCCGAAGGTCGCGTAGGCACCCGTGGAGTCCACCCCGACGATGTCCTCCGGGAGCACGATCCGATCGCCGTGCTGATCCAGCAGACCGCGACAGGTGTCGACCTGATCGGGCTCGAAGAGCGAGTCGCCGATCGGCTTGCCCTGAGCGGCGAGGAAGGTGAAGCACATCGCCCCGCCGATCACGAGACGATCGACGACCCCGAGGAGGGCATCGACCACGCCGAGTTTGTCGGAGATCTTCGCGCCGCCGAGCACCGCCACGAAGGGGCGCTTCGGCCGGTCGCGCAGACCGAGCAGGACCTCGACCTCCCGCTGCAGGAGCAGGCCCATCGCTGAGGGCAGATGAGCCGGGGGTCCGACGACCGAGGCGTGCGCGCGATGCGAGGCACCGAACGCGTCGTTGACGAAGGCATCGACACCGTCGACGAGCTCAGCGACGAACCCCGCATCGTTCGAGGTCTCACCGGGGCTGAACCGCACGTTCTCGAGCAGTTCGACCCCCGGGGCGAGTTCCGCGAGCCGCTCACGGACCGGGGCGAGGGAGAACGCCGGATCGGGACTCCCCTTCGGCCTCCCGAGATGACTCGCGCAGACCACGCTCGCCCCACGCGAGGTGAGCCACTCGATGGTCGGCAGAGCCGCCCGGATACGGAAGTCGTCGATGATCGTCGGCTGCTCACCCGAGCGGTCGAGCGGGACATTGAAGTCGCACCGCACGAGCACACGACGGCCGGCGACATCACCGAGATCGTCGAGACGGGGGATCCCGTCGGAGGCCATCGTCAGCGGGCGACGTGCTTGACGAGGTCGACGAGACGGTTCGAGTAGCCCCACTCGTTGTCGTACCAGGAGCAGACCTTCACCATCTTGCCCATCGACATCGTCATGCCCGAGTCGAAGATCGACGAATGCGGATCACCGACGATGTCGCTGGACACGATGGGGTCGTCGGTGTACTTCAAGATGCCCTTCAGGGCGCCCTTGGCCGCCGCCGAGCGGAACGCCGCGTTGATCTCATCGACCGAGGCGGACCTCTTCAGGTTCGCGGTGAAATCGGTGATGGACCCGGTCGGCACCGGCACCCGGAGCGCCGTGCCATCGAGCTTGCCCTTCATCGACGCCATGACGAGGCTCGTCGCCCGCGCCGCACCCGTCGAGGTCGGGATGATGTTGATCGCCGCGCCGCGCGCGCGCCGGAGGTCGCTGTGGGGACCATCGACGAGGGACTGGTCGCCGGTGTAGGCGTGCACCGTCGTCATCAGACCGTTGACCACGCCGAAGGCGTCGTCGAGCACCTTGACCAGCGGCACGAAACAGTTCGTGGTGCACGAGGCATTCGAGATCACCTTGTGATCGCGGCGGCGGAAGTCGCGATGGTTGACGCCGTAGACCACGGTCAGGTCGGCGCCGTTCGACGGTGCCGAGACGATGACCAGCGGCGCTCCACCCTCGAGATGCATCGCGGCCTTCGCGCGGTCGGTGAAGATGCCGGTCGACTCGACCACGACATCCACACCCAGATCACCCCACGGGAGATCAGCCGGATTGCGCTCCGAGAGCACGCGGATCGTGTGATCGCCGACCCGGATACCACCCTTCACGGCGCGGACATCAGCGCCGAGTCGACCCATCACCGAGTCGTACTTGAGCAGGTGCGCCATCTGATCGAGCGAACCGAGATCGTTGACCGCGACGAACTCGACGTCGGCTCCCTGAGCGGCCGCCGCGCGGAAGAAGTTGCGGCCGATCCGGCCGAAGCCGTTGACACCTACACGAACAGTCATGAGCAGTCCTTTCTTGCCGCCCGGACGGCGGTCTCACGGGGGTGGACGGCCCTCAGGATACCCGCTCGGTCGACACCGGTCCGTGAGTCACACCGGCTGGTTCAGGTCACGGTGGGTCGTACGAGCCGCCACCCCGTGCCCACCCAGTCGGCGAGCGAGCTCGTTGGCCACCGCGACCGAGCGGTGACGCCCACCGGTGCACCCGACAGCGATCGTGAGATAGGTGCGCCCCTCCCCCTCGTACGCCGGGAGGAGCTCGACAAGCAACGACTCGAACCGGTCGAGGAACCGGAGCGTCGCCGCCCGTTCGAGGACGTAGTCACGCACCGCCGGATCGTGCCCGGTGAGCGGACGCAAGTCCTCCTCCCAGTGCGGGTTCGGGAGGAATCGGACATCCATCACGATGTCGGCGTCGATCGGCAGCCCGTGCTTGTACCCGAAGCTCTCGACGGCCACCTGCAAGCGTCGACTGCCGGCATCGTCGAAGGCCGTGATGACGCGGTCCTTCAACTGGTGCACGTTGAGCTCGCTGGTGTCGATGATGAGATCAGCCTGCTCCTTCACCCGCTCGAGGGCGGCGCGCTCTCGCTCGATGGCCTCGCGCACCCCGGTCGAGTCCTCAGCGAAGGGATGCCGACGCCGGGTGGCGTCGTAGCGCTGCGTCAGGCTCGCGGTGCTCGCGTCGAGGAACAGGAGCGTGACGTGGTGGCCGTCACCTCGCAGCTGGGCGACATGCGGCAGGAGATCGTCGTGATTGCGGCCCGACACGAGCGCGAGACGGTCGATACCGCCGACCGGCTTGGAGGCCAGTTCGACGATGGTCGGCACCAACGGGGTCGGGAGGTTGTCGACCACATACCACCCGATGTCCTCGAGCACCGCCGCGGCTCCCGACCGACCCGCCCCGGAGAGCCCGGTGATCACCACGATCTCAGCCACGGCGTCAATCTAGATCGGGTGGCCGAGTCGGCC
>RGGX01000124.1 GCA_010024485.1 Actinomycetota bacterium
GTGCGCTCGGCTCGGTGACGGCACTGGTCGCCATGGTGCTGGCGGTGGTCGTGAGCACCTCATCATGAGCGCATGCTGGTGAGGGGCGCGTTCACCGGGCTCGCGCTGTGCCTGCTCGCATCGTGCTCCCTCGTCGAGGAGGAGGAGCTGCGAGAGCCGGGAGTGGTTACCGTCGCTCCCCTGCCCGCTGGTGACGATCCCGTGCTTCCGGATCCGACCGTTCCGACCAGTGAACCGTGTGCGACGCTGCTCGCCGTCGACGACCCGGCGGATGACGCCCTCGCCGACGCCGAGGTCGCCGAGCGCTACGAAGCAATCGTCGACCTGGTGCCCGACAGCCTCCGGGTGGACCTGATCCTCGTGATCGCGGGACTCCGGTCCGAGGCGGTGGACATCCCCGAGCGGGAGATCGTGATGGAGGAGACCACCACGACGAGGCCGACGGTCGATCCGGACCAGACGTCGGCGGACGCACCGACAACGACGCAGCGAGTCGACGTCGACCCCGAGGTGCTCGAGGCCCTCGACACGGAGCCCGACGCCGAGGGACGACCGATCCCGTTGCTGCCGGTCGAACGGATCGCCGCCTATGTCGATGAGGTGTGCCGAGGAACATCGAACAACCCCGGACCACCACCGGGGACGGTGGTCAGCGGGCCCGATACCTGACGGCCGCTCAGTCCCCCGACAGATCGGCTGCAGCGCTGCCGTCGTCCGACTCACCGAGCCGGGCGAGCAGCGCGTCCCTGATGCTCGTGCCCGGCTCCCTCGCCCGCTCGCCGGCGATCCTCCAACCGAGTCGGCTCGAGTAGAGCAGCGGAGGTTCCTTGAGCCGACCGGCGACCGTGGACGTGACGCGGGCCAGGAACAGATCGTGGTCCTCCACGGTGGTGCGCTCGAGTACCCGGCACCGAAGGTGAGCGATCGAGTTCGGCACGATCGGTGGGCCGGACGGGTCGTCGGGCCACTCGGACAGGTACTCCTCGGCGACATGGAGGAATTTGCGGCCCGGGTAGGAGAAGTACTGGCCCTCGGCCACCTGATCACCAGCGAGGATGCTCACCGAGAACTCCCCTGAGTCGACGATGAGCGGGTGGGTGTCGTGTCGCGGCGAGACACTGGCGAGCACGATCGGCTCGGCGAAGCTCACCTGGGTCACCCAGTGGCTGGTGTAGGCGCGCGTGATCCCGCCGTGGGTGGCGCCCACCACCTCAACCCCCTTCATCATCTGCCCGAGGCAGGTCTTGATATCGCGGTCGATCATCCCGTCAGTTGAGCAGGTGCAGGGACGGTCGGGGCGACCCCTGCGCTGATGTGGTCACCGTGAGCGACCGCCGCGCGACCCGGACGAGGCCGAGCAGAGGTGTGTCGCGCCCCACGTTGGCGGCGTTCTCGAGGTTGTTGAAGACCCGAACCAGCACCTCACCGGCCGTCATGGTGGTCAGCATCGACCGGTCGAAGGCGATCCGACCCGAGGAGTAGCGCCCGACCATGTCCGACAACGCCATGGAGTCACACAGGGCAGGCGCCACCGGATCGATGAACGTGTCCGCCTCAGAGCAGCCGATAACGACATGGAAGGGCATGCCCACCAACCGGAGGCCAGCGTCGGCTGGGGCCGCGACCACCGTCACGAGACCGAGGGTCAGCGGTAGCCCCGCCCCGTCGAGCACGGTGTGCGCTACGGAGGCGCCCCGCCAACTGAACCGGGTACGCCCACCGAGGCCCGCGCGCAGCAGGGCCCGGACCACCTCGGTCGGTTCATCCAGGTCGGCGAGATCTCCTCTGAGGTCGTCGATGCGTCGCCGAACCTCGGCGAGATCGACCAGTGCGTCGATCACCGCTCCCAGGGCGAGCAGCGCCTCCAACAGACGCTCATCGGGCGGTGAGGCGGGGTCCACCCTCGAGACATGCCGATCGAACACGGCGAGCGAGCCCTCACGGTCGGCCCACCTCGCCCTCATGGGTGCAACGTAGCGTCGACTACCTTCAGGCCTCATGTACCCCGGAGCCCACCTGGAACAGCACGCCGACAAGCCCGCCGTCATCATGGCCGGATCGGGATGGACCCAGACCTTCTCCGAACTCGACGAAGGGGCAAACCGCCTCGCGCGACTCCTCCGCGACACCGGTCTCCAACCCGGTGACCACGTCGCGATCTGCATGGAGAACCACCCCCGCTACCTCGAGGTGCTCTGGGGATGCAACTACGCCGGGCTCATCTACACCGCCGCGAGTTCCCGGCTGACGTCTGAGGAGCTTGGCTACGTCGTCGACGACTGCGGGGCGCGGGTGTTGATCACCTCGCAGCGGATGTCGGGGGCAGCGGCGGAGATCGTCGCCCACACCCCGAAGATCGAGCGTCGACTCATGCTCGACGGGGTGATCGCCGACCACGAGTCCTACGAGGAGGCCGTCGCCGACTGCGACTCCACCCCTCTCGAAGGACGTATCGCGGGCACCGACATGCTCTATTCCTCGGGTACGACCGGTCGTCCCAAGGGTGTGCTCCCAGCTGTGCCGGACACCCCGCTGGAGGAGTACTCGAGCGGGGTGAAGACGCTCCTCGAGCTGCTGTTCGGCATGGACGACACCAAGACCTACCTCTCGCCTGCGCCGTTGTACCATGCGGCACCGTTGCGGTTTTGCATGTCCGTGCAGGCCTGCGGATCCACGGTGGTCGTGATGGAGCACTTCGATGCCGAGGAGTACCTCGGGCTCATCTCCCGTCACGGCGTCACACACTCCCAACTCGTGCCCACGATGTTCGTGAGGATGCTGAAGCTCCCCGAGGAGGTGCGCACCTCCTACGACGTCTCGAGTCTCGAGGCGGCCATCCACGCCGCGGCCCCCTGCCCTGTCGCCGTGAAGCGCGACATGATCGAGTGGTGGGGCCCAGTGATCCACGAGTACTACGCGGGAACCGAGGGCAACGGCTTCGTCTACTGCAACAGCGACATGTGGCTCGCTCATCCGGGCACCGTCGGCGTGCCGATCAACTGCTCGGTCCACATCGTCGGCGAGGCCGGCACGGTGTACTTCGAGAGCGGCGCCACCTTCGAGTACCACAACGACCCGGAGAAGACCGCCGCAAGTCGGCACCCGTCGGGATGGAGCACCCTCGGCGACGTCGGACACGTCGACGGGGACGGATTCCTCTATCTCACGGATCGAAAGGCGTACATGATCATCACCGGCGGTGTGAACGTCTATCCGCAGGAGGCGGAGAACCTCCTGATCACCCATCCGTCAGTCGCCGACGTGGCCGTCTTCGGCATCCCCGACGACGACTTCGGCGAGCAGGTGAAGGCCGTCGTCGAGCCGGTCGCTATGCCGGGTGAGGAGGAGCGCGACTCTCTCGAGCGGGAGCTCATCGCCTTCTGTCGCGAGCACCTCGCGGATGTGAAGTGTCCTCGGAGCATCGACTTCCGGCCGGAGCTCCCGCGCCATCCGACCGGCAAGCTCTACAAGCGCCTGCTGAAGGACGAGTACTGGGCGGCCGCCGGCAGGAGCATCTGAGTCCTTGAGGCCCGCACCACGGCATCCCTACCTCGACTGGAGCGGGCCCCTCGCCTTCGCGCATCGCGGGGGAACCGGCATCCACCCCGAGAACACCGTCGCCGCGTTCGACGATGCGGTCGAACTCGGATTCACCTATCTCGAGACGGACGTCCACGCCACCTCCGACGGCGTCCTCGTCGCCTTTCACGACCCCGACCTGGCGCGAACCTGCGGCCGGCCCGGCACCATCTCGGGGCTTCCCTGGCGTGAGGTGGCCGAGGCGCGGGTCGGCGGCGAGCACCCGATCCCGACGCTCGACGAGCTCCTCGAGCGCTACCCGGGCGCTCGCTTCAACATCGACTGCAAGGCTGACAGTGCCGTCGCCCCTCTCGCGTCCGCGCTTCGACGCCACGACTGCCTCGACCGCGTCGCCATCGGGAGCTTCAACGATCTCCGACTCCGACGACTCCGGCGCGAACTCGGAAGCGGCCTGTGCACCAGCCTCGGGCCCGCCG
>RGGX01000125.1 GCA_010024485.1 Actinomycetota bacterium
GAGATCGGCATGCAGGATCAGGCGTTCCTCGGATTGGAGGCCGCGGTCGCGGTGCCCGACTCCGACGGCGCGGGCCTGGAACTCCTCGTGGCCACCCAGTGGCTCCACGAGGATCGCCGTCAGATCGCCGCCTGCCTCGGTCTCGAGGAGGAACGGGTCAGGTTGACCCTCGGAGGCGTGGGCGGTGCGTTCGGAGGCCGTGAGGACATCTCCCTCCAGGTGCACGTGTCCCTCCTTGCTCTGGTGACCGGGCGACCGGTCCGCTCCGCCTACTCCCGGGCCGAGAGCTTCATCGGTCACGTGCACCGGCATCCCGCGCGGATCTGGATGCGACACCATGCCGACCGGGACGGAACCCTGCGGAAGGTCGAGGCCCGCTTCGTGCTCGATGGCGGGGCGTACGCGTCGACGTCCTCTGCCGTGTTGATCAACGCGGTGACCCATGCCCAGGGTCCGTACCGCTGCGAGAACGCCGACGTCGAGGGTTGGGCGGTGCGGTCGAATCACCTCCCGTGCGGCGCGATGAGGGGCTTCGGCGTGGTGCAGGCCTGTTTCGCACATGAGCGTCAGATGGACCTGCTGGCAGAGGCCTGCGGTCTCGACGCGGTGGACATCCGTCTGAGGAACGCCATGGAGACCGGCGATCGACTGATCACCGGTCAAGCCATCGACAATGTCGCGCCGGTGGCGCGCTGTATCACCGAGACCATGGCGCTTCCCATGCCCGAGGAGGACTCTCACGGGCACGTGTTGTCGGCGCCCGGAGGAGCGGGACTGACCAGCGATGACGGTGTGGTGCGCGGGGTTGGCATGGCGGTGTCGATCAAGAACCTGATGTACTCCGAGGGCTTCGACGACTTCGCCACCGCGCGGTGCGTCATCCGGGACGGTCGGGCGAGTCTGAAATTCGCGACCGCCGAGGTCGGTCAGGGCTTCATCACCATCGCGCTCCAGATCGCTCGGACCGAGCTCGGGCTAGCCGACGTGGCGTTCGAGTCCATCGACACCGCCGTCGGGTCCGCCGGTTCGACCTCGGCCTCGCGTCAGACCTGGATGTCGGGAGGAGCGGTCGTCGAGGCTTGCCGTGGCGTCGCCGCGCAGATCCTCGACGCGGCGGCCTCTGAGCACGATGTGGACCGGGCACTCCTCGCCATCGAGGGGGAGTGGATCATGGCCGACGGGACTCCGCTCGTCACCGTTGCCGGCGCTCTCGAGGGCCGTGAGTACGAGCACACCGCGGAGTTCCATCACGCGCCGACCGCCGAACTCGACGAGGACGGCCAGGGGGACTGCCACACGGCCTTCGCGTTCACCGCGCACCGGGCGGTGGTCGATGTCGACCCGGAGCTCGGGCTCCTCCGAGTGGTGCAGATCGCCACCGCCCAAGATGTCGGGGTCGCCCTGAACCCACTGTCGGTCATCGGTCAGATCGAGGGCGGGGTCGCCCAGGGCCTGGGTCTCGCGGTCATGGAGGAGATCATCCAGACCGATGGCGTCATCAGGAATGCCTCGTTCACCGACTACCTGATTCCGACCATCGCCGACATGCCACCGGTGCTGATCTCTCTCATCGAGGAGCGCGATCCGATCGCGCCGCTCGGGGCCAAGGGCGTCGGTGAGCCGCCGTGTATCTCGGTGACACCGGCGATCGTTTCCGCGATCGACGACGCCCTCAGGCGGGCGGGTGTGAATCGGAGCGCGCTGACGCGGGTTCCCGTGCGGCCACAGGACATCGCATTGGCCGCCGCGACACCCTGACCGACTACTGTCGACGCCATGTCGTCTGAGCGCGAGATCCTCACTTGGGAACTGTTCGGTACCGCCTCCCGGGAGCTCGCCCAGATGGTCGCCGACGACGGCTACGAGCCGGACATGGTCCTCTCGATCGCCCGTGGCGGACTCCTGATCGGAGGGGCCATGGGGTACGCGCTCTCGGTGAAAAACACCTACACGATGAACGTCGAGTTCTACACCGGGGTCGATGAGCGCCTCGAGGTGCCTCGCATCCTGCCGCCCGCGCCCGACTTTGTCGACCTCGGAGAGGCCAAGATCCTGATCGTCGACGACGTGGCCGACACCGGCCACACCCTGAAGAGTGTCCAGGATTTCTGCACCGGCAAGGTCGGTGAGGTCCGGACCGCGGTGATCTACGAGAAGTCCCACTCGGTGGTCCAGTGCGACTACGTCTGGCGCCGGACGGACCTGTGGATCAACTTCCCGTGGAGTGACAAGCCACCCGTTGCCACGCGCGAGTGGTCGGTGGCCGACGCCTGAGCGGGCCGGACATGGCACCGAGCGCCGGTCGGGTTGTCGTCGTCGGAGGTGGCCACAACGGCGCCATCTGCGCCGCGACCCTCGCCCGAGCCGGCCGTGATGTGACCCTCATCGAGGCTCGGTCAACCCTCGGCGGCTGCGCGAGCACGGAGGAGGACCTCGGCGCTCGGTTCAACATCTGCAACTGCGATCACACGATGGTCCGCGCGCTGCCGCTGATGAGCGAACTCGGGCTCCACGAGCACGGTCTCGAGTACGTGGAGCCCGAGTACTCGATGATCTGCGCCTTCCACGACGGGAGTCGACCGTGGCTGTTCCACCATGACGTCGAACGTCACCTCGAGACCCTCTCCGTCACCCATCCGCACTGGGTGGAGCCGTATCGCCGGTATCTCGACGATGCCCTGCCGGTGGCCAAGCTGCTGGTGGAGATCATCCAGGAACAACCGTCCCTCGGTCTCTTGGGCACAGTGGCGCGGATGCGGGGGCGCGGTGCCCGTCGGCTGCTCGCCTGGAGTCGGGCGAGCGCCCGAGGCGTGCTCGAGTCGTATTTCGATGACTGGCACCTGTGGATGCCGGCGGTCGCCACCGGCCCGACCGTGTGGGGGACCCCGCCCGAAACTCCCGGGACCGGTCTCGCGGCCGCCGGGTACGCGACCCGTCACACCGTTCGCATGGGCCGTCCGATCGGCGGCAGCGGGCGACTGGTCGACGCTGTGGAGGCGAGTTTTCGGTCGGCAGGAGGAGAGGTGGTGCTCGGGCGTCGGGTGATCTCCCTGCAGATGGACGGCGCACGGGTCACGGGCGTCGTCCTCGATGACGGCCGGATCGTGGAGGCGGAGACCGTGGTCGCGGCCTGCGACCCCCAGCGCGTCTTCTCGGACTGGGTCAACGAGGTAGCGGCCGGCGCTGCCGAGCAGGTCGCACAGTGGAGGAGCCGGCCCGAGGTCGACGGGTATGAGTCGAAGCTCGACATGGTCGTCAGGGAACTCCCGGTCATGCGCCACGCGAGAGAACTGCACGATCTCATCGGTGAGGTTGATCTGCTCGGCCCGACGACGGTTGTCTCACCTTCGCCAGACGAGCTTGCCGAAGCCCACCGGCTGCGGGAGCGGGGAGAGGTGGTCGAGCGACCGACGCTGCTGTTCAACTGCCCGACGGCCGTCGACCCGGAGATGCAGGTGCGCCCCGATGAGCACGTGCTCAGCCTTGAGGTGCTGTTCACGCCGTACAACCATGAGTGGTCCACCAGCGCCGAACCTGAGCGTTGGCTGACGGTTCTCGAGTCCCTGTGCGAGCCGGGCACACTCCGGATCGACCGTTGGCGGGCGATGACCCCGGACGTCTACGAGCGCGAGTTCCTGATGCATCGGGGTCACACCCCGGCCTTCGCCGGCGCGCCATTGCACACCCTCGTCGGACGACCTCCCGAGCTGACCCGGTATCGGACCGCGATCGACGGCCTCTACCTCTCCGGGGCCGCCGCCTTCCCCGGTGCTGGGGTGTTCGGTGGTGCCGGTCGAAATGCGGCGCGAGCGGTGCTCAACGCCTCCTAGCGGTCCCGGGCCGGGAACGACGAGGGCCGGCGCCCGAAGGCGCCGGCCCGTCTCGTCGAGTGACGTGTCGGCTCAGAAGCCGATGGACTCGTTGATGTACTCGTTGGTGAACAGGTCGTCGGCCGTCAGGCCGCTCGGGACCGACATGCCCGCAGCGGA
>RGGX01000126.1 GCA_010024485.1 Actinomycetota bacterium
CTCAGGAGGCCGGTAACCGAAGACTAGATGACGGGTGTGTCCGCGTGACGCCGAGAAATTCCGGTGTGAGCGTCTCAGTTCCGCAAGTTGAGCACGACGGGAACAGGTGAGCACGGCATCTCCGAGACCGTCATCGAGGGATACGGTGACGCAGGTGCCAGACGTGAGCCTGCTCCCCGTCCACACCCACCCGATCGCAGCGGAGTCGGTCCGCGACCTCAAGGCCCACCTCGACCGAGGCGGCACGGTGATCGTCGCCGTGCGTCCCGGTGACGCGGTCGCTGCCGAACTGGCCGGCGTCGAGATCATCGACGAGTGCCCCGACACCGAATGGTTCGTCACCCTCGCCGACCGGCCCGAAGCGGCGCGCCTTGACGGGGAGGTCGCGGTGTGCGGCCCGCTCGCCGTGTTGCGGCCGACCACCGACGAGGTCGAGGTGATTGCCACCACCAGCGTGCGGTTCGCCCACGGGCCCACCATGACGCGCCGTCGCTGCGGAGATGGACAGGTGATCGCCACCGGGGTCGGTGATCTCGACGCGGTCCTCGCGCACCCCACCCTCGGCGCGTACGTCGGTCGATTCGTATCCGACGGCGACTCGCCGCGCACCGAGGACATCGGAGTCGCCGTTGTCGGCTACGGGCCGTTCGGCGGGATGGGCTACCTGCACGGCCTCGCCTGCACCGAGACCGAAGGGCTCCGTCTGGCTGCAGCCGTCGACACCTCCCCGGAGCGTCTCGAGGCAGCCCGACGCGACTTCGGTGACGTGGCGGCGTTCTCCTCGATCGATGAACTGCTCGCCAGTGACGCCGCCGAGGTCGTCATCATCGCGACCCCTCCAGTGCTTCACGCCGATCTCGCTCGGGCCTGCCTCGACAGCGGACGTCACGTCGTCGTCGAGAAGCCGATGTGTCTCACAGCCTCCGACGCTGACGACCTCGTGAACCGCGCGGCCGCGGCCGGCCTGGCGCTCAGCGTGCATCAGAGTCGACGTTGGGACACCGACTTCCTCGCGCTCCGGCGCGCCGTCGAGACCGGCATGATCGGCGAGGTCTTCAACATCGAGACCTTCGTCGGAGGCTTCGAGCATCCGTGCCGCGCGTGGCACTCCGAGGAGAGTGTGTCCGGAGGCGCCGTCTACGACTGGGGCTCACACCACATCGACTGGATCCTCCGTCTCCATGGCGGCGCACCCGAGCGGGTGAGCTGCACCACCCACACCCGGGTCTGGCACGACTCGACCAACGTCGACCAACTCGAGGTGAAGATGATCTGGGCCGATGGGCGCGAGGCCGCGTTCCGGCAGAGCGACCTGGCTGCCATCCGACGTCCGAAGTTCTACGTGCAGGGGACCGAGGGCACCATCGAAGGTCACTACCAGCCGCTCGACGCCTCGCGTCTGGAACCGGGTCGCGGCTATCTGAGTGGCATCCACCATCACGCTGAGCGTCCGGTCGACCTCCGGCTCGCCCGATACGAGAGCAACTGGGGTCTTCTCGAATCCGATCTGCCGCCCGTTCCGCATCCCGGCTGGGGCTTCCATCGCAACCTGGCCGACCATCTCCTGCTCGGCGACCCCCTCGCCGTCGATCCGCGCGAGAGCCGGGATGTCGTCCGGGTGCTCGAGGCCGCTCATCGATCCGGTGCGGACGGCGGTCGGGTCATCACCCTGTGAGGGGTTGATCGCGGACCCATGGATGACCCGCAGATCCCCTCCCGGCGGGTCACGCTCGACACCGGCATCTCACTCAGGGTGATCGAGCGCGGGGAGGGCGAACCACGGTGGTTGCTCGTCCACGGGCTCGCCTCCAACGCCCGACTCTGGGACGGTGTAGCGACACGTCTCGCGTCGGCGGGGGCGGCGACCGTCGCCGTCGACCAACGAGGCCACGGGCTGAGCGATCGCCCTGATGAGGGCTTCGACATGGCGACCGTGGCTGACGATCTCGCCCGACTGGTGACCGCGCTTGGATGGGAGCGTGTCGTGCTCGCCGGCCAGTCATGGGGCGGCAACGTGGTGCTCGAGGCGCTCGCGCGCCACCCGGACCGCTTTCTCGGCGCGGTCTGTATCGACGGCGGCTTCATCCGCCTGCGTGACCGCTTCGACGACTGGGAGTCCTGCGCTGAGGCACTCGCTCCACCGCATCTGATCGGAACCCCCGTGGAGGAGATGCGCGGCTGGGTCGACCGGTCGGCCCACGACTGGCCGGAGGAGGGACGCCTCGGAACCATGGCGAACTTCGAGGTGCGCGCCGATGGCACGATCGCGCCCTGGCTGACCCGCGAACGACACATGGCCATCCTCGAGGGGATGTGGAACCACGATCCGGTCGCGGCGATCTCCGGGGTGGAGGCCCCGGTGCATGTGATCGCGGCCGACACCGGCGACCGATGGTTCGACAAGAACGCGGCGATCGAGCAGCTGGCCGCGGTGGCCCGTGACATCGAGGTGACGTGGTTCCGTCCCGCCCACCACGATGTCCATGCCCAACAGCCCGATGCGGTGGCCGACGTGATGCGGCGGTTCGCTGAGCGCCTCGCGCCCTAGCCTCAGGTGGATGGAGGTCGGGAGCGCGCCGCAGCGAGCGAATGTCGTGCTGACCGGTTTCATGGGGACCGGCAAGTCGACCGTCGGACGCCTCGTGGCGGCCACCCTCCGCTACGGCTTTGTCGACACCGATCGACTCATCGAGGAGCGTCACGGCCCGATACCGGAGCTCTTCGCGACCCACGGCGAGGATCACTTCCGGCGGATCGAGCGGGGGATCGCCGAGGAACTCGGCGCGCTCACCTCGCTCGTGGTCTCTACCGGGGGCGGGCTCATGCTCGATGAGGTGGCGGGCGCGAGTCTCGCCGCCACCGGTCGGGTGTTCTGTTTGACGGCCGGCATCGACACGATCTGGCGTCGGGTCGGGGGTGCCCGTGGTGGCGAGCGCCGACCGCTGCTGGCCGGCGACAACCCGAGGGAACGCCTCGAGGAGCTCCTGGCGGGGAGGGTGGAGCGTTACGCCGCGTTCGAGCAGGTCGTGACCGACGATCGTCGACCGTCGGATGTGGCCGACGAGATTGTGGAGCGACTCACCGCCTGAGCGGAGGTCACTCGGCGACGGCGACCTCGGTGCACATCGGTGCCGCGCGTGTCCCGTCGATCGGGCTCAACTCGCAGCGTCGCCGGACGAAGTCGGCGATCGGGATGTTGAGCACCCCGCTGTTGGCCTCGACCTCGGGGGTGAACGTCGACAGGTAGCCGCAGAGGTAGATGGCCTCATCGAGCAGGGCGACCTGCTCGCGGATCGTGATCGCGTCGGCGGCTTCGGCGACCCGACGGCCGCACGGGTCAGTGGCGACCGGATCGACACGGGATGACGAGCACGACGTGATGGTCAACGCGAGGACCACGAGGACGAGCGAGCGCACCCCACCATGTTGGCCCGTGGGCGGAGGTGGGGCCGGTCAACGGGCGGGGCCGTCGGCACGCCGGTAGGCTCCGACGTCTGGCGACGTGGCCGAGTGGTTCAGGCAAGGGCCTGCAAAGCCCTCTACCCGGGTTCGATTCCCGGCGTCGCCTCTCTGGTGGAGGTGGCCGGCCCTGACGGGTCGGCCACCCGCCGTTCGGGCCGTTGATTCAGTCCGCCTGGTACGTGTCAGCCACGTCAATCGGGTCGGGAGCCATCGAGAGATGGAGTCCGTCGCCGCTGTAGGGGTTCGCTCTCACGACGGCCTCGTCCACCTCGACGCTGAGTCCGGGTCGGTCGCTGAGATACAGCCGCCCGTCGCGCCAGTCGTGGGGCTCGACTAAGAGTTCGGCGTGGAACCCTCCGCAGTCGCGGATGGTCTCGAGGATCAGGAAGTTCGGCGACACACTCGCGATGGCCGCGTTGGCGGCGAGTCCGACTGGGCC
>RGGX01000127.1 GCA_010024485.1 Actinomycetota bacterium
AGCATCAGCTCAGCGTCAGCATCCGGACCACGGCGACCGCGGCGCCGAAGCCATTGTCGACTCCGACCACGGTCACACCACTGGCGCACGAAGCGTGCATCGCGAGCAGGGCGGTCACCCCGTCGAGGCCGGAGCCGTAGCCGACCGAGGTGGGAATTGCGACGACGGGCGCGGCGGTGAGTCCACCGACGACGCTGGCGAGCGCGCCCTCCATGCCGGCCGCGACGATGATCGCGTCGGCCGAGGTGACCCGATCGAGATGTCCGAGTAGCCGGTGCAGCCCCGCGACGCCGACATCGTGGAGCCGGTCGGCGGTGATGCCGTGGGCGGCGAGGGTGAGGTCGGCCTCATCGGCGACCGCGGTGTCCGCGGTGCCGGCGGTGACAACGAGCACCCGCGCATCAGCCCGAGGATGCGAACCCGGCTCCGGCTGACGCCACAACAGCGATTGGAGCATGAACTCGCTGGAGCTGTTGCTGGAGTGGCTGCCCGTGCCGGCAACGCTCTCGAGGTCGCGGTCGGCAATCGTCCCGGCAGTCCGACGGGTCGTCACCGAGCGTGGTTCGCCGTAGTCGTCGACGTGGGCGGCGATCACCGCCTTGGCCTGAGTGTCGGTCGCGCGGGTGAGCAGCACCGGCCCATCGCTGTGGCGAAGCAGTTCACCGACAATGTCGACGCACTGCTCAGGCGACTTGCCGGGGGCGTAGACGGCCTCGGGCATGCCCTGCCGGAGTGCCCGATGATGGTCGACGAGGGCTTCACCGACCTCGGCGAAGGGCAGCCGGCTGAGACGTTCGACGGCCAGGTCCGGTGAGACGGTGCCGTCGCGCACGCCGGACAACAGGTCACGCAGGCCGTCGGGGTCGAAGGTCACGTGACACATCGTGCCACGGGACGTGGCGGGTCAGACACTGGGGGACCACGTGTGACCACGGACGACCACGTGCGGCCGCCGGTAACCACAGACGACCACGTGTGACCACGGACGACCACGTGTGGCCACCGGCAACCACAGACGACCTCGTGTCACCATGGTCGACAACGGGTGACCACGGGCGAGAACAGGTGAACACGCCGCGAGGCGCCCGTAGCCTGCGTGCCGTGAAGAACGACCAGACACCGCAAGGACGACCCGACACTCCGTCGGTCGCGTTCCTCGGGCCGTTCGGGACGTTCACCGAGCAGGCCCTCCGGTCGCAGGCTGATGTCGGTGGCGGGGAACTGACTCCGATGCGGACGGTGCCCGACGTGCTGGACGCGGTCAGCGCCGGCACCGTCGACTACGGCTTCGTTCCGATCGAGAACTCCATCGAGGGCATGGTCAACTTCACCCTCGACGCGCTCGCGTTCGATCACGAACTCGTGGTCATTCGAGAGGTCGTGCTCGACATCCACCTGTGTCTCGCTGCCACGCCCGGCACGACGCTCGACTCGCTCACCGATGTGCTGTCGATACCAGTGGCGACCGCGCAGTGCCATCGGTATCTCCGAGAGCATCTGCCGGAGGTCACCATGCGGGCCGCGCCGTCGACCGCCGGTGCCGCCAAGTTGATCGCCGACGACCCGCGCCCCGGTTTCGCGGCGATCGCCCCTCGGGTGGCGGCCGACCTCTACGGCCTCGAGGTGCTGGCCGAGGACATCGAGGACGAGGAGGGCAACCAGACCCGTTTCGTGCTGGTGAGTCGTGACGGTGCCCCGGAGGCCTCCGGTCATGATCGGACCGGGTTGGTCGTCTTCCAGCGAGCGGACGAGCCGGGGTCGCTGATCTCGATCCTCCAGGAGTTCGCCGCGCGGCGAATCAACCTGACCCACCTGATCTCGCGCCCCATCAAGGACGGCGGGCTCGGGGAGTACTGCTTCATCATCCTCGCCGAGGGCCACGTCTCCGATGATCTGCTCGCGGACGCGATGCGGGCACTCCACGCCAAGCAGGGCTCGGTGAAGTGGTTCGGCTCATGGCCGCGGGCTGACGGTCAGGTGCATGATGCGCGCACGCACGCCGATGAGCGTTGGCGCAATGCGGATGACTGGCTGGCGGATATCCGCCGTCGCGTCTCGGGTTGAACCCGCGGGGTCGCGATCCGCGACTCAGTGACTTCGTTGGCTTCGCTGACTTCGCTGATCGCTCTGCCTCTGCGCGACTAGTCGGTCGGTGTCGCGATCGGCGTGCTCGAGCGACTGCTCAAGGAGGCCGGAGACGAGGCGTGCGATGTCGACGCTTGCCTCGTCGTTCGCCGCGTATGTCGGGGTGTGAACTTGGCTCACCGTTGCTCCAGGATCTGTGCAGCGGGAGGTCGGTCCTCGCACTATATCAGACATGTGTTCGATAATCAAACATATGATCGAAACATGTCGGTGTGCGCGGCGATGTTCCCGGCCAGTCGGTCGGACGGCTGGCTCCCCTAATCTCGTCCCATGACCTCACCCATCACCGTCGTCACCGGGGCCAACTCCGGCATCGGTCGCGCGACCGCCCTCCACCTCGCCGCCAACGGACACCGCGTGTTCGGCACAGTGCGCGCGCTCGATCGCGCTGAGAAGCTGCTCGCGTTAGCGGAGCAGGAGGGGGTTGACATCGAGTTGGCCGAGCTCGATGTCGCCGACGACGCCTCGGTGGAGCGCGGCTTCGCCGACATCTTGGAGCGCGCCGGGCGGGTCGACCATCTGGTGAACAACGCCGGGGTCGGTGGCAACGGTGTGGTCGAGGAGTGTTCGTCGGAGCAGTTCCTCGATGTGATGAACATCGACCTGGTCGGAGCGATCCGCTGTTCGCGGGCCGTGCTGCCCCAGATGCGCGAGCGCGGGTCGGGAACGATCGTCAACGTCACCTCGGTCGCCGGCCGTTTTGGAGCGATGGCGCAGGCGCCCTACGTGGCGTCGAAGTGGGCACTCGAGGGAGTGAGCGAGGAGATGGCACTCGAGCTGGCGGCCTTCGGCATCAGGGTGGCGATCGTCGAGCCGGGCGTGACCAAGTCGGCGATCTTCGGCAAGAACATCGAGGCGCCGAATGACACCGGTGCCTACGGGGCGCATTACCAGCGCATGTTCCAGATGTACGCGGCGGGCATTCAGCAGGCGACCGATGCGGTGGAGGTGGCTCGCATCATCCAGCACGCGATCGAGACCGATGAGCCCGAACTCCGCTACCAGGTGAGTTGGGGTGCAGCCGAGATGGTGGCTGGGCGAGATGCGATGAGCGCAGCGGACTGGTTCGCCCTCGGCGCCACCGCCGATGACGCCGAGTACGCCAGACGGTTCAGCGAACTCATGGGCGTCGACATCACCGGCGTGTGACCGGCGACGGTCGACGCCGCAGCGGAACGGGAGGGATTCGAACCCCCGGGCCTTGTGGGCCGGCCGCTTTCAAGGCGGCTGCATTTGTCCGCTCTGCCACCGTTCCGTCCACCAACCTACCGGTGCGTCGGGTCGGCGTCAGTGGGCGCGGATGGCCATCCGGACATGGCCGGTACACTCGCCGGTGCTGGAGAGGTGCCAGAGCGGCCGAATGGGGCGCCCTGCTAAGGCGTTGATCATGCAAGTGATCCGTGGGTTCAAATCCCACCCTCTCCGCCAGTCGACGTGCCGGGCCCTCGGGTCCGGCACGATCGCGTTCCGGGGCGCGGTCGCGCGTCGGGGCCAACGGTTCACACTGCTGAACCATCGCGCCTCCGAATTATTGCGAAATGATGACGAAACGGCGAAACTGGCGCCATGCAGCCCGGTTCCGGACGCCGGCCGACCCCGCGTCGGCGAGAGCACGGCCTCCCCCCTCGTCAGATGGGAGAGGATCGAACCGCACCGCCCGTCGACCCCACCGACGACCTCACCGACGACCCGCATGAGGACGCCTTCTGGG
>RGGX01000128.1 GCA_010024485.1 Actinomycetota bacterium
ATCACGTCGACCTCGACGAGTTCGTCGCTGCGTTCACCGACGCCGACACCGGCCGCGCCCTCGCCGCCGTCGCCCACGCGGTGTCGATGGGTCACGATCCCCGGACCCTCACCGAGCATCTGCTCCGACACCTGCGGAACCTCTTCCTGTCGCTCATGGCCCCCGAACTCGTCCAGGTCCGACATGACCGCCTCGACGAACTGGCGGGGCATGCCCGCGATCTCGGGGCCGCGGGACTGGTGCGCGCCATGGAACGACTCGGGCAGGCGCTCGTCGAGATGCGCTTCGCGCCCGACCCGAGGATCATGCTGGAGATCTCCCTCGTCCAGTTGACCCGCGACGACTCCGGTGACGACAACGCCGCGCTCCTGGCGCGCCTCGAACGCCTGGAACGGGCGGTCCGCGACGGCGCCTCCAAACCGGCGGAGCCGTCGAACCCGGTGGACCCCGGCACCGGGAAGGCGGTGCTCGGAGGGAGAGCCCGTCGCGCCACCGAGACCACCTCCGCGGAGGCATCCCCTGCTCCCGCCCCCGCCGACACTCCCGCACCGGAACCCGCGCCAGCCCGCGCCGAGGAGGCGGTGGCCGACAGCGGTTCCGGAGGGGTCGTCGACCTGACGCGCCTCAACACCGTCTGGGAGGGTTCGGTGCGCGCTGGCCTGAAACCACTGGTCCGCGCGCTCTTCTCGGCCGGGGAGTTCGTCGCCGTTGAGCCGCCCGCCACCGCGCGCTTCAGAGCTCCGAACGCCGCCCACGGCGCGCGTTGCGCCTCGCACCTCGACGAGGTGGCTCGCGCCCTCGGCCAGGCGCTCGGTCTCGAGGTGACAATCGTCCTGGACGACCAGCCCGAGGTCGTCGCCGCGCCTCCAGCGGCCGATGACGACCCCGAGGAGGCCATCGACCCCGATGAGCTCGTCGATGTACCGCCCTCCGATGTCCCGACCCCGGTCGACTCGATCACCCGCGCCTTCCCCGGTGCTCAGGTCGTCGACAGAGAGACCTGATGGCGAGCGTCTACACCCCACCCGTACAGACCCTCATCGACGAGCTGGGTCGACTCCCCGGGGTCGGCCCGAAGTCGGCGCAGCGCATCGCCTTCCACCTGCTCAAGCTGCCCGCGGCCGATGTCGAGCGCCTGGCCTCGGCGATCCACGACGCCAAGGAGCGGGTGCGGTTCTGTGAGCGCTGCTTCAACGTCGCCGAGTCCACCCTGTGCCCCATCTGCTCCGACGACCGTCGAGACGCGAAGATCCTGTGCGTCGTCGAGGAGTCGCGCGACATCGTCGCCCTCGAACGGACCGGGGAGTTCCGTGGCCGCTACCACGTGCTGCTCGGATGCATGAACCCACTCGAGGGGATCGGCCCGGAGCAGTTGAAGATCCGTGAGCTCGTCGACCGTCTCAAAGACGAACCGATCGAGGAGATCGTGATCTGCACCAACCCGAACACCGAGGGTGAGGTCACCGCCATGTACCTCGCCCGACTCCTCGAACCGCTCGGTCTGCGCGTCACGCGGTTGGCGAGCGGGTTGCCGGTGGGAGGCGACCTCGAGTACGCCGATGAGTTGACCCTGGGTCGGGCCTTCGAGGGCCGCCGGAGTTTCGAGTCGTGACCCCCGGGTGATCAGCCGACCCTGATCGACCGACAGCGATCAGAGCGCGCGGACGACCAGCGCGTCGCCCTGGCCGCCTCCACCGCACAGGGCGGCCGCGCCGAGGCCGCCACCCCGTCGACGGAGTTCGTGCAGCAGGGTGAGCGCGAGCCGGTTGCCGCTCATGCCGATCGGGTGCCCGAGCGCGATCGCTCCACCGTTCACGTTCACGATGTCCGGATCGAGCCCGAGGTCGGCCGTCGAGGCGATCCCGACCGCGGCGAAGGCCTCGTTGATCTCGATCAGGTCGAGATCGGAGACCGAGAGGTCGGTGCGCGACAACGCCGCGCGGATCGCATTCGACGGTTGGAGCAGGAGCGACGGGTTGTCGGGGCCGGCGACCATCCCGAAGGACACGAACTCGCCGAGACACTCGACCCCTCGCCGATCGGCCTCGGCCGCGCTCATGAGCACCAGGGCCGATCCGCCATCTGAGATCTGCGAGGCGTTCCCCGCGGTGATCGTCCCCTCGGGATCGAAGGCCGGCCGCAACGCGCCGAGACTGTCGGGGGTGGTGTCCGACCTGATGCCCTCGTCCTCGGTGACGAGGATCGGATCTCCACGACGTTGCGGGACGGCGACCGGTGAGATCTCGTCGGCGAGTCGGCCGTTCTTCGTCGCGTCGGCTGCCCGCTCGTGCGAGGCGGCCGCGAACTCGTCCTGGGCGGCGCGGCTGATCGATCCCGCCGTGTAGCGCTCGGTCCCGGTGCCCATCAAACACGCGTCGAAGGCGCACCACAGACCGTCGTGGACGATCGCATCGACGAGTTGGGAGTCCCCGTACCGGAACCCTGACCGGGCCCCGGGCAGGATGTGGGGAGCGTTCGTCATCGACTCCATGCCGCCGGCGACGACGATGTCGGCGTCACCGGAGGCGATCATCTGGTGGGCGAGGTAGACCGTGTTCAGGCCCGAGAGACAGACCTTGTTGACGTTGACCGAGGGAACGCTCATGGGGATGCCGGCCTTGGCCGCCGCCTGGCGGGCCGGGACCTGACCCTGACCGGCCATGAGCACCTGACCCATGATCACGTGATCGACATCCTCGGGGGCGACCCCCGCCCGTTCGAGGGCTGCTGAGATCGCGAACCCGCCGAGGTCCGCGGCCGAGAGGGATGTGTACGCGCCGCTCAACCTTCCGATCGGGGTGCGCGCTCCTGAGACGATTCGGGTGGCCATGGGTGAACCGTAGTTTGACGACCGATCGCGGCCCCCAGTCGGTCGGTCCGCCTCGCAGGGCGAAGTTACCGGTTGGTACCGTCCGGCCATGACGACAGCCATCCGAGAGGCGATCCTCGCCGGTGCCGCCGGTGACGAACTCGCCAACCTCCCGATCCCCGAGTCGTATCGGGCGTCGTTCGTCCGACGCGACGAGGTCGACATGTTCGACGGCGTCCCCTCCGACGAGAAGGATCCGCGCCAAGCGCTCCACGTCGGCGAGGTCGCCACCCCGGAGCTGGCCCCCGACGAGGTGTACCTCGCCGTCATGGCCTCCTCGATCAACTTCAACACCGTGTGGTCATCGATCTTCGAGCCCCTGCCGACATTCGGGTTCCTCGACCGCCTGGCGCGCGAGTCGGAGTGGTCGGCCCGGCACCGCCGCGACGAGCACATCCTCGGCTCGGACGCCTCCGGGGTTGTGCTGCGCGTCGGATCGGCGGTGCGCAACTGGAAACCCGGTGATCGGGTCACCGTCCACTGCAACCACGTCGACGACCAGGAGCCGACATCGCCGTCGTGAAGGCGAACCAGTTGATGCCGAAGCCGTCCCATCTGACCTGGGAGGAGGCAGCGGTCAACGCCCTGTGCAACTCGACCTCGTACCGGATGCTCGTCAGCGACAACGGGGCCCGCATGAAACAGGGCGATTCGGTGCTCATCTGGGGCGCGACCGGCGGTATCGGCGGCTACGCCGTGCAGTACGTCCTGAACGGCGGCGGCACGCCGATCGGCGTGGTCTCCTCACCCGAGCGGGCCGCCCTGCTCGAGGCCATGGGCTGCGAGGCGGTGATCGATCGACGCGCCGAGGGCTACCGCTTCTGGTCCGACGAGCACACCCAGGACGAGTCCGAGTGGCGCCGCTTCGGCAAGAAGATCCGCGAACTGACCGGCGAGGACCCCGACATCGTCTTCGAGCACCCCGGTCGATCCACGATGGGCGCCTCGGTGTTCGCCGTGCGCCGCGGGGG
>RGGX01000129.1 GCA_010024485.1 Actinomycetota bacterium
CGACGGGCGCCGACCCCGAGATGGGGCGGCAACTGTTCGAGAAGGCCGTCGAATCGCTCTGCGAGGCCATGCGGGAGATCTCGACGTTCGACTTCGGGCGCTGAGTCGTCCTCAGTCGTCCGGGACGAGCACCTCGAAGGTCGAGAGCGTCGCAGGCAACTCGAGCTCGCCCATCCGCGCGCGCACCTCGTCGAGCGCATCGTCGGAGATCGAGTGCCACGCCTCGAGCGTGCTCCACCAGATCACGGCGTGAACGGTGCCGGGGTCGCCCTCGGGAACCCAGATCTCCTTGCGGATGAACCCCTGCTGGGATTCGAGGAAACGGGTCCAGTGATCGGCGTCAGCCCGCAACCAATCCTGCCGGTCCTCAACGGGAACCTTGAAGGTGAGGAACTCGACGACCATGGGGGCAACCTAGTGTCGGGTCGTGCTCGTGGTTCAGATCACCGACCCTCACATCTTCGCGGCGGGCCAACTCATGGAGGGTCGAGTCGATACGGCCGAGGGGTTGCGTGAGGCACTCGGCCTCGCCCAGGGTCTGCAACCCGATCTGATCCTGATGACCGGGGATCTCGTCAACGATGGGCAGCCCGAGCAGTACGCCCAGCTCCGGTCGCTGATCCAGAGCGTCGAGGTCCCGATGATCCTCGTGGCCGGGAACCACGACGATCGCCCGCTCCTCCGGGCTCTCATCGCAGACCTGCCCCACGCCGTGGAGCCCCTTCCCGAGGACGGTTCCGGCCGCCTCGAGTATGACTACCGGGAATTGCTCTCCGCGGGCGGCCCAAGGATCATCGTGGTCGACACCGTGGTTGCCGGCCGTCACGACGGTCACATCTCCGATGAGCAGATCGCCGCGCTCGTAGAGCGCCTGGAATCGGGTGAACGGACTCTGATCGCCCAGCATCACCCTCCGTACACCTCCGGGATCGGGTTCATGGATGCCTACGGACTCGCTGGAGGACAGCGCGAGCTCGAGTCGCTCCGCGCCGTTCCCGGTGTGATGGGGGTGGTGACCGGACATCTCCATCGGCACGCCGTCCACCACGATGGGAGCATCACGGTGGTCACCGCTCCCAGCAGCGCGGCCCAGGTGGCGCTCGACCTCGAAGGTGGTCCGACGACCTACACGGATGAGCCCGGGGCCTTCCTGATCCACCTCATCGACGGCTCATCGATCACTACTCATGTACAGCCCCTCGGCGGCGCGGGCACCTGGCGTCCCTCATGGGCGCAGTGATGTTGTGTTAACGCTGTGTCAACGATCGGCCCAGAGACCTCGTTCGTGCCAATGGCGAGCGCCGGAACGACTAGGTTCTCCCTCGTGCCGCACCACCCTCGAGACGTCCGATGACCGAATTGGCAACCGAGACCGACCGTCGGGCCGGGGCGGACTCCCTGTCCTTCAAGGGCATCGGGATGATCTTCCCCGACGGCACCGAGGCGGTTCGTGACACCAGTTTCACGGTGGCCAAGGGAGAGTTCGTCACCATCGTGGGCCCATCCGGATGTGGGAAGTCGACGCTCCTCAAGATCGCGTCGGGGTTGCTCGAGGCCACCTCAGGAGAGGTGATGGTCGACCGCGATCGCCTCGGCTACGTCTTCCAGGACGCGACGCTCCTGCCGTGGCGGACCGTCCTCGGCAACGTCGAACTGCTCGCCGAACTTCACGGCTTCCACCGCGATGAGCGGCGCCGGCTCGCACTCGAGGCCATCGACACCGTCGGTCTCGCCGGCTTCGCCAACCACTACCCCAAGTCGCTCTCCGGTGGCATGAAGATGCGCGCCTCACTGGCGAGGACCCTGACCCTGAAGCCACCGGTCTTCCTCTTCGACGAACCGTTCGGCGCTGTCGACGAGATCACCCGCGAGCACCTCAACGAGGAGACACAACGGCTGTTCCAGAGCGAGGGCTTCGCCGGGCTGTTCATCACGCACTCGATCTCGGAAGCCGTCTTCATGTCGACGAGGGTGCTGGTGATGTCTGCACGACCGGGACGCATCGTCGCCGAGTACGAGATCCCCTTCTCCTACCCACGTTCCCCCGAGCTGCGATTCGATCCTGAGTTCGCACGCCTGAGCGGCGAGGTCAGCCACGCCCTGAGAGGGTCACACTCATGAGCATCGACACGTCGACCGACGACCGCTCGGACCTCACCGAGGCCGAGACCACCGAGGCCCCAACGGGTGCCCGACCGCGCGCCCGTGGGGGGATCCTCTCGGGCAACGTGATTCCGCCGGTGATCCTCGGCGCGTTCGTCGTGGCGGGGTGGTACGGGATCACCTACGGCCTACTCGATGCCCGACGCCGGTTCCTGCTCAAGCCGCCGCACGAGGTGATCGCACAGGGCTTTCTCGACTGGTCGACCTTCTCCGAGATGCTCTCCGGACTCTGGTCGAGCACTCAGGTCGCGATGATCGGCCTCGCCATCTCGATTGGCATCGGCTTCCTGTTCGCCACGGTGATGAGTCAGGCCAAGATGATCGAACGGGCCGTGTTCCCGTTCATGGTCACCCTGCAGGCCATACCCATCCTCGCCATCGTCCCACTCATCTCGTTCTGGTGGGGCACCGGCCAGCGCTCCCGCATCATCGTGTGCGTCATCATCTCGCTCTTCCCGATCATCGTGAACACGCTCTTCGGTCTGCAGTCCGCCGAACGTGGCATGCATGATCTCTTCACCCTCCACCACGCCAACCGGCTCACGCGACTCCGCAAATTGATGTTCCCCGCCGCGCTGCCGGCGATCTTCGCCGGTCTGCGGATCTCAGCCGGACTCTCGGTGATCGGCGCGATCGTCGGTGACTTCTTCTTCGGACGCGGTGACGTTGGCATCGGCCAACTCCTGCGCCGTTACGCCAATCAGCTCATGGGCGAGGAACTCCTCGCCGCCGTGATCCTCTCCAGCGCGCTCGGCGTCACGGTGTTCATGACCTTCGGTTGGCTCCAGACCATCGCCATCGGCAAGTGGCACGAGACCTCGGGAGGTGGGGCATGACCCCATCACCAGGACCCAGACAGACCAGCACCCATCTCCAGGGGGGAGACCCATGATCCGAACAAGAACGGCCGGCATCACGTCCGGCCTGCTCGCACTCGCGCTCGTCGCCGCGTCCTGCGGTGGCGATGACGATGCCGCACCGGGGGGTGGCGACGGAGTCCTCTCCGACGTCTGCCCGGCCACCGTCGTCGTCCAGACCGACTGGTTCCCCGAGGCCGAGCACGGCGCGCTCTACAACCTCATCGGCGCGGGCTACACCGTCGACACCAATGCCAAGGTCGTGAGCGGCCCGATGGTCATCGACGGGCAGGACCTCGGAGTCACCTTCGAGGTGCGCACCGGTGGCCCGGCGATCGGCTTCGCTCCGGTCAGCTCCTACGTCTACACCGACGATTCGATCACCTTCGGATACGCGAACACCGAGTCCCAGGTGCTGTCCTACGAGGACGCTCCGCTGCTCTCGGTGGTCGCGCCGCTCGAAATCAACCCGCAGATGATCATGTGGGATCCCGACACCTACCCCGACATCAAGAGCATCGCTGACCTCGGCGCCGCGGGCACCACGATCAACGTGTTCGGTGGCGGCGTCTTCGCCGAGGTGTTCGTTGCCCAGGGCATCTGGTCTGCGGACCAGATCGACCCCTCCTACGACGGTTCGCCGGCCCGGTTCATCGCCGAGCAGGGCGCGATCGCCCAGCAGGGATTCGCCTCGGCTGAGCCGTTCGACTACGAGAACACCTTCGCCGACTGGGGCAAGCCCGTCGCCTTCCAGACCCTGCACGACGCCGGGTTCGAGGTGTACGCCGCGACCCTCGGTATCCGTCCGGAGCAGAAGGA
>RGGX01000130.1 GCA_010024485.1 Actinomycetota bacterium
TCTCTGACAGTCAGCGCTACGGTGACTGACGACTACGGAAACCCAGTTGACACCGACGGCGCAAATAATGCTGCAATGGAGGTCTCATACGATGGACCTGGTTCGACCGTTCCTCGCCCTGTACGCCGGAGGCATGGGGGCGCGCGGCGCCAACTTCCACTTCGAGGTGTTCGCCCGCATGGGCTACGAGTCGGTCGCGGAGGAGGTCCAGGAGCTCTACCTGGCCGGCCGAAAGGAGGACGCAGCTCGCGCCATCCCCCTCGAGATGGTCGAGGACGTCGCGCTCGTCGGTCCGATCGACAAGATCCGAGCCGAGATCCCCCGCTGGCGCGAATCGTGCCTCACCACGCTCCTGTTGAGTGGTCCCGCGTCATCGCTCGGCGCGGTCGCCTCGCTCTTCGCCGACTGACTCAGTCGCAGCAGGAGTCGCGCCAACCGCACGATCCGCAACGGAAGTGGGCGTGCTCGGGTGCCATGTCGCCGCCGCAGTGAGGACACTCGGCGAAGGTTCCGAGAGGCGACCGGCAGGTGGAGGCCGCGGCGGGTCCGACACCCTCGGAGGTGGTCATCGCGCTGACCGCTGACTCGTGGTTCACAGCCTCATGTTCACACAGCCCGTCGACCGTTCCGCGGATCCCGATCGCGCGGTGGCCTCGGTCGACCGTTAGGTTGCGACGCCGTGCCCCCCGACACCGAAACCGGCCGTGAACGCTGACGCCACCGCTGGAGCCGAGCAGCACGGGACCGCTCGGGCCGCACTTCGTCATCGTCGTTTCCGGATCCTGTTCATCGGAGCGACGCTGTCCAACGTCGGCACCTGGATGCAGAACTTCACCCTTCCCGCCTACATCGACTCGGTGACGGGCTCGGCCTCGCTCGTCGGGCTGCTGGTCTTCGTCCAGTTGGGTCCGCTCCTGCTGCTGTCGATCCCCGCCGGGGTGCTCGCCGACCGCACGGATCGCACCCGGCTCGTGACGGCGATGCAGGCGGTGATGATGGCGATGTCAATCGTTCTGGCCGTGTCGACCTGGGCGAGTTCGCCCCTGTGGACCCTCTTCGTCATCCAGGGCGTCATCGGCATCGCGAACACCGTGCAAGCGCCCGCATTCTCGGCGAGCATCCCCTTGCTGGTCGACCGACGTGACATCCCCGGCGCGGTCAGCCTGAACTCCGCGATGATCAACGGCAGCAGGATCCTCGGCCCGACCCTCGCTGCGGCCCTCGCCGCCCTCGGTGTCGGCATCCCGGGCCTGTTCGCGGTGAACGCCGTGACGTACCTGTTCCTCGTGGTGCCGATCGTGATGGTGCGCCTTCCGAGCCCGGCCGGAGCCGGACCGGTGAAGGGTTTCCGAGCGCTGACGGCCGGTGCAGCACTCGCCCGCCGCCGCCGCTCACTGTCGCGGGTGCTCCTGTCGATGAGCATCTTCTCCTTCGTCTGCCTCCCCTACATCGGGCTCTTCCCCTCGGTCGCCAGACTGAACCTCGGTCTGTCCCCGGACGGATCGACCTACAAGTTCCTCTACATCGTCTGGGGTCTCGGAGCGTTCCTCGGCTCGATAGCCGTCGGCACCGTGCTCTCCTCGGCCCGTCGACGCGATGTCATCGTCCGGGGCTACGCGCTCTTCGCCTGCTTCCTGGCGGTCTTCGCCGTGCTCCGCTCTCCGGTCGCGGCGTTCCCGGTCGCGGCCGCGCTCGGGTTCGTCTACTTCATGACGGCGACCGCTCTCGTCACCGTCCTCCAGGAGAACCTGCTCGACCGCGAGCGAGCCTCGGTGATGCCACTGTGGTTCATGGCCTTCGGGGGGACGATCCCGTTCGGAAACCTGATCGCCGGCCCCATCATGGACGCGATCGGCGCCCGCTGGGTGCTCGGCGTCGGCGCGCTGACCGCCGTGGCGCTGAGTCGGTGGACCGATCTCGACCGATTGACGCCGGACGACTTCCTACCGGTCGACGAGGGTGACGCGATCGCCCACGACGGGCCGACCCGCCTGCTCTGACGGTCAGGCCATCAGAGCCGCGACCGCGCGTTCGAGACCGGCGACTCGGCTTCCCTTGACGAGCACGGCGCTGTCCTCAGCCAGGTCGAGGTCGCCGAGATCCTCCAGGGACATCGACTCGACACCGTAGAGAGGGCAGTCGACGGCGAGGAGCTCGATCCCGAGGTCCTCGCAGATGGCCGCGACCCGCAGGTGGGCCGGACCGGGTGCATCAAGTTCCGCCATGATCCCGAGTACGGCGATGCGCCGGCGCGCCGGCACCGCGTCGAGGGCGCGGAGCGCGGCCTCCACTGAGGTCGGATTCGCGTTGTAGCAGTCGTCGATGATCGTTGAGCCGCCGCGGCCGCGATGGACCGTCATCCGGCCCGGAGCCGAGGTCACCTCCGACAGCGCCGCAGCGGCTGCGTCGATGTCACCGTGCAGGGAACCGGCAACCGCGATCGCCGCGCAGGCATTGGCGACCATGTGCTCACCGACCAGCCCGAGGCGCACCTCAGCCCGACCCCAGGGCGTCACGACGGTGAAGCTCGCGCGAGCGGACGCATCCAGACAAACCCCCTCCGGGCGCACCTCACCGCCGTCACCGAAGGTCACCACGGGCGCCGACGATCGCGCCGCCATCGCCGACACCCTCTCGTCACCCGCGTTGAGCACCGCCGTGCCCGATGACGGAAGCGCCTCGATGAGTTCCCCCTTGGCCCGGGCCACCCCGTCGAGGCCTCCCACCAACTCGGTGTGCGACTCCCCGACCACCGTGACCACGCCGACATCGGGCCGAGCGATCCGGCAGAGCTCCGCTATCTGGCCGTGCCCCCGCATCCCCATCTCGACCACGAGCGCCTCGGTGTCATCCGGGGCGCCGAGGACGGTGACCGGCAGGCCCTGCTCGTTGTTGAAGCTCGCTCGGTTCGCATGAGTCATCCGCTCGGCGGAGAGCGCCGCCGCGATGAGGTCCTTGGTCGAGGTCTTGCCGACACTGCCGGTGACCCCCACGACCGGCACCGAGGTCAGGAGGTCGCGGCGCGCCGCCGTGGCGAGGTCGGCCAGCGACGCGAGGGTGTCGTCCACGACGATGCCCTGCACTCCGGCCGCTTCGAGGGCCGCCCGATCCGAGCACAGGTGGAGCGCAGCGCCGGCCCCGGCAGCGTGCTCGAGGAAACGGTGACCATCGCGCTCACCGACGAGGGCGACGAACAGTTGCCCGGCTCCAATGGTTCGCGAGTCGAAGTCGCAACCGTCGATCACGATGTCGTCGATCCGGCCGACGGGGACCCCTCGGACCGCTTGGGCCACCCAGGGTGCCTCGATCCTCATCGCTGTGAACGGTACCTTCGGCCGGGTGGGCGGTGAGGTCATCGAACTCGTGGTGCTCTTCGGAGGGCGGTCGGCGGAGCACGAGATCAGTTGCATCACCGCCAGCCACGTGGTCGCCGCCATCGACCAACGCCGACATCCCGTCACGCTCATCGGCATCGACCGGGAGGGCCGGTGGCATGAGGCGGAGATGGGTCCAGACGGCTTGAACGCCACCGGTCCGGTGGTGGAGCCGACACAGGTGCTCCGAGCCCGGAGTGGCGCGGTGGTCCTCCCCCTTCTGCATGGCCCCCTCGGGGAGGACGGCACCGTCCAGGGACTGCTGGAGCTGATGGACCTCCCCTACGTCGGCTCCGGGGTGTTGGGCTCCGCGGTCGCCATGGACAAGGCCATGACCAAGGTGGTTCTGACCGCGAGCGGGATCCCACAGGCAGCGCACACCGTGGTCACCGACCGCGAGTACCT
>RGGX01000014.1 GCA_010024485.1 Actinomycetota bacterium
ACGTTCAGCAGGCCGACGATCAGGGTGATCAGACCCAGTCCGTCGGTGACCGTCGAGCGGGTGCGCTCCGGCAGACGGTTGCCGACCAGCATCCCGACCCCGGAGCCGACCAGCACGGCCACCACATTGATGAGCGTTCCGAGTCCCCGCACCGCGCGGACGCTAACCGGCGGGTACCCCGGCCACTCCCGTCGGTGTCATGATCTCCGGGTGAGCCTCGCCGCCTCCACCTACGACAGCCCATGCGGGAGACTGACCCTGGTCGCCACCGACACCCACCTTCGCGCGGTCCTGTGGCCCCTCGCTGGGGAGCCCCAGCGCTGCGGTATCAGGGAGGAGATCACCGAGGGATCCAACCCCATCATCGCTCGAACCGTCGAGCAACTCACCGCCTACTTCGATGACGCGACGACCAGCTTCGATCTCCCGCTCGAGACCGGAGGCACCGAGTTCCAGCGTTCGGTCTGGACCGAGCTCACCGGCATCGCGAGCGGCGCCACCCGCACCTACGGCGAACACGCCACCGCAGTCGGTCGCCCCACATCGACGCGGGCGGTCGCCGCGGCCATCGGTCGCAATCCGCTGTCGATCGTCGTCCCCTGTCACCGCGTCGTCGGGGCCGACGGTTCCCTCACCGGTTTCGCCGGCGGGCTCGACGCGAAACGCTGGCTCCTCGACCACGAAGCCGGCCGTTCGGCGAACCTCACCGCTCCATCTCGCTGAGCAGGCCCTCGGATCCCTCGGAGCGCAAGCCGACGATCACACCGTCGCGATCAACCTCCGACCGGTTCTGGCTCAACTTGGCCTTGCCCTCGATCCGCTCGACGGTGAACTCCAGACCGACGATCCCTCGAAGCATCCGGTCGAGATAGTCCGACGGCGCCTCGGCGACCGACCACGGTCGCTCACGACCTGCCTCATAGCGATCGGTCAATGACTCGACCATCTCCATCAACCAGTCGGCATCGTGCACGAGGGACAGGCGACCGTGGAGATGGACCGACACGTAGTTCCACGTCGGCACCACCTCGCCCGACTCGGCCTTCGACGGATACCAGGACGGACTGACGTAGCCGTCGGGTCCGTCGACGATGACGATCGCATCGGTCGGCTCCGACAGCATCCGAGCGAGCGGGTTCGCCTTCGACACATGGCCGACCAACAGCGTCGCGTCAGCCGACTGGCGAACCATCCAAGGGATCGGAGTCGCCTCGAAACCCGTTTCAGTCGACACCACCACCGTCGCGAGCCCCGCGCGAGCGACGACCTCCATCGCGACGTCGTCGTCGAGCCGGAAGACCTCAGGGAGATACATGGCGAGATCTCAGGCCACTTCGAGCGGCGTGATCGCGTCGAGAACGGCCCCGAGTTGGTCGCGCTCAACCTCGAGATCGAATCGCGACTGCAGATTGAGCCACAACCGATCACTGGTCCCGAAGAACCGCGCGAGACGAAGCGCCGTATCCGCCGAGATACCCCGCTTCCCATGGACGATTTCATTAATCCGTCGCGGCGGCACTCCAATTGACACGGCGAGACGATGCTGGGTGACACCAAGCGGCTTGAGGAACTCCTCGAGCAGAACCTCGCCGGGATGGATCGGTGCCATGGTCTTCTTCATTGCCACTCCTCTCAGTGGTAGTCCGTGATCGAGATGTCCTCAGCGCCCGCCTTCGTCCAGCGGAAGCAAATCCGCCACTGGTCGTTCACCCGAATGCTGTGCTGACCCATCCGATCAGAGCCGGTAGCGGTAGAGGTTGGTCTCGTACGGCTCGAAGCCGAGCCGCTGATACAGCCGGTTCGCCGCCTCCCGAGACGGGCGACTGGTCAGACTCACGTTCTTCGCCCCCCGCCTGCCGGCCTCGTCGATCGCCGCGCGATTCAGCGCCTCACCAGCGCCCATCCCCCGCGCCGACTCATCGACGACGACGTCCTCGATCCAGGCCTTCACCCCCGTCGGGATGCGGTAGAGCGCGAGGGTGAGGCTGCCGACGATCGCCGAGTCCGACCTGGCGACGAACAGCACCGACTCCGGATTCGACACGATCGCGGCCAGATCCTCGGTGGACGGCGGCGGCGAGGAGGACGACAGTTGCGGTATCAACCGGGCGAAGGCCTCGACCAGCGACGCATCGACCTCGGTGACGGCGGAGACCTCGACAGACATGGGATGAACGTACCCCGAATGCCGCCCTCACCCGGGTCTGGCGACCGGTACCCACCGATAGCCTCGCAACGACATGGAGCCCGACGTCGAGCACATCCGCTGGCACCGGACGCCGGCGCTGACCAACCCGGTCGTGCTCGCCGCCTTCACCGGATGGAACGACGCCGGCGATGCCGCCTCCACCGCGCTCAAGACCCTCATCGAGACGAGCGGCGCCGAGCCCCTCGCCGAGATCGACCCGGAGCCCTTCACCGACTTCGCGACCGTGCGGCCCCTGCTACGCCTCGACGACGAGGGCACCCGAAACATCATCTGGCCGACCGTCGGCGTCTGGTCGGCGTCGCTGCCGGGCACCGACGTCGTCATGATCCTCGGCCCCGAACCCGCCCTGCGCTGGCGCACCTTCACCGACCAGATCACCGCGATAGCCGCACGGGTCGGCGCCCCGATGGTGATCACCCTCGGGGCGCTCCTCGCCGACGTGCCCCACACCCGTCCCGTCCACGTCATCGGCACCGCCTCCGACGACACCCTCATGGAGCGCTACGACCTCGAGCGCTCCCGTTACGAGGGGCCGACCGGCATCGTCGGCATCATCCAGGACTCCCTCGGCCGCGCTGGATTCCCGGGGGCGTCGCTCTGGGCAGCTGTGCCCGGGTACGCCTCACAGATCTCATCGCCCAAGGCCGCCCTCGCCCTCGTCGAGAGGGTCTGCGAGATGATGGGCACCCCAGCGCCGACCGGCGAGCTCGCCGATGACGCCGCCGACTATGACGCGCGCGTCGAGGCCCTGGTCTCCGACGACGACGATCTGGTGATCCACATCGAGCAACTCGAGGAGATCGTCGACGAGATGGACGACGACACCAGCGGCCCGATCGATCTCGAGGAGTCCGTCCACCTGCTCGACGAGGTCGAGCAGTTCCTGCGCGACCACGACGGCGACGCCTGACCGTCAGGGGGCGATGTCGGGCCCCGACCTCCACACCGGATCTCGAGGGGCCTCGAAGCGCACATCCACCGGTTCCCCGCGCACCGCTGCGAAGGCGAGAGGACCCCACCACTCCTCACCGGCGGTCACCTCGGGCAGCGCGCCCTCGTCGAACCAGCCGACATCGGAGGTCTCCAGCGGATGGGTGCGCAACTCCCCGCCAACGGCGCGACAGTGAAAGAGCAGCATGTACATCCCGAACCGGGAGAACCCCATCCGCTGCCCGTCGATGACGGCGATGAGTCGTTCGGGCACACACTCGATGCCGGTCTCCTCGGCCACCTCCTTGACGGCCACCTCTGACGGCGAGTAGCCGACATCAGCCCACCCGGTCGGGTAGAGCCAGATCCCCGAGTCACGTCGCTGCACGAGCAGCAGTTGGCCGTCGTCGTTGCCGACCACCGCGCCGATCGCCACCTTCGGGGTGATGTAGCCGGGCACACCCTCTCCGATGTTCGCGAGCCACTCCTGCACGAAGTGATCGGTCTCACGGCGGGTGGCCATCTCGTCATCGA
Organism: Actinomycetota bacterium; assembly: GCA_010024485.1. GTDB lineage: Bacteria > Actinomycetota > Acidimicrobiia > Acidimicrobiales > Ilumatobacteraceae > Casp-actino5. The sequence continues at coordinate 3,674 of RGGX01000014.1, forward strand.
GTTCGGTGGCCGCCGCACGGATGTCGGCCGCGATGTGGAGCACCTCCTCGAAGCGCTCCCGCTCGTAGAGGTTGTCCGAGAAGCCGAGACCGGTTCGGGCGATCGCGGCGAGCGAGTCGCTCCACCTCGCGAGATCCCGCGGATCCGGACTCCCCATGGGGCGAAACTAGCCGCCGCTCAGCCGACGACGTGGAGGAGGGCGCGCTCGATCTCGCCACGGTGGAACCGATCGGTGACCTGTTCCCCGGTCGCGGTCTGGACGTAGAAGGTGTCGACCACCTCCATGCCGACCGTCTGCACCGTCGCGTGTCGGATGTCGAGCCCGACCTCGGCGAGCGCCTTCGTGATCCGGTGGAGCACACCGACCTTGCTCACACAGTGCACCTCGATCACCGTCGCGTTGCTCGAGGCGCCGTCGTGGAACACAACCCTCGGTGGGCCCGGCGGCTGCGCCTGCGTGGCCCGGCGTCGGCGGTAGGTGCGCGCCCGCTCGGCCAGGCGGGCCTCGATGGCGAGTTCACCGGCGAGGGCCCGCTCGAGGTCGGCGACCAACGGACGCTCCTCGATACCGCCGCGTGGAACGTGGATCCGGAACTCCGACGCCGCCATGGTCGGCCGGCCGGGTTGCGGTTCATCGGAGTGGGCCTGGGCGGCGACCACGTCGAGACCGTGGAGCGAGAGCACTCCGGCCACCCTCGAGAACGTTCCGGGCGCGTCGACCGTCACCACCGTCACCCGGTCCCCGTCGACCACCACCGAGGCTGAGCCCGACGCCATCCGCTCGACGACGCCGGCGTCGGGGAAGAGCCGCCAGGCGACCTCGGAGACCGCGCCGCCCCCGAGTACGTGACCGACCCGGCTCGACAGTTCGTTGACCAGACCCTCCTTCCACGGTCCCCAGGCCGACGGCCCGGTCGCGAGCGAGTCAGCCTCGGTCAGGGCGTGCAGGAGGTCGAGGTGGAGACGGTCGCCGAGCTGTTCGGCCACACCATTGATGGTCTCCGGGTCGCCGAGGTCGCGGCGGACGGCGACGTCGGGGAGCAGGAGGTGGTGGCGGATCATGGCGATCACCGTCTCGGTGTCGGCATCGTTCAGGCCGACCCTCGGGGCGATCGAGTCGCGGACGAGATCGATACCGGCGTCGGTGTGATCGCCGGGATAGCCCTTGCCGATGTCGTGCAGCAGCGCGCCGAGCACCAACAGGTCGGGTCGCCCCACCCGGTCCACCAGCGTCGCCGCGTTCGCCGCCGCCTCCCAGAGGTGTCGGTCGACGGTGAACCGGTGGTAGGCGTTGCGTTGCGGTCGGGCCCGGACCGGTTCCCACTCGGGGAGCATCAGGGTGATGAGACCGCGTTGATCGAGGGCTTCGAGCACCGGGATCGCGGCGTGTCCCTCGAGGAGGAGCGCCACCCACGAGTCGAGGGCTCCGGCGGGCCAACGGTCGGGCCACGGCGGTGTGGCCTCGGCGAGGCGGTCGAGGCTCCTGCGTCCGATGCGGGCACCGTGGCGAGCCGCTGCGACGGCGACCGCCATCACCAACGTCGGGTCGGCGGCAGGATCAGCGCCGTCGTCGAGTTCGACCTCACCGCCCACCAGGACGACGCCGGGGGCCACGGCCTCGCGACGCCGCGATGAGCTCCTGCCCACCCGACCCCAGGTCTCGTCCGCGATCCAGGCGACGGTGCGGGCCGCCGAGGAGATCTCGGCCATCAGGGCGTCGGCGTCCCCGTGACCCGCCGAGGTGGCGGCAGCGTCCTGGTCCTCGAGGCGGAGCACATCCCCGGTCCGCCCGGTCGCGCGATGGAGGGCGACCCTCGCGGTGAGCAGCACGTCGTAGCACTCGTTGAGGACGGCGCTGTCGTCCTCGCGCAGGGCGAGTCCGCCGACCTCGGCCCACCACATCGACTGCGCGTCACGGATGCCGCCGTGACCGTCCTTGAGGTCGGGCTCGAGGGTGTAGGCCACCTCGCCGGCCCCCGACTGGCGAGTGCGCACCCGCTCGCGGAGTTCGTTGAGGAACCGCTTCCGTCGCTTGCCCCAGTTCTCGAGACCCGACTCGATGACGGCTCGCGACAGTGACCGGTCCCCCGCCACGTGGCGCGCCGTCAGCATGGCGGTGGCCGAGTCGAGGTCGCCGCGGATGAGCGCTGCCTGCTCCTCGACGGTCCTCACCGCGTGTCCGAGCTTGCAGCCCGCATCCCAGATCGGATACCAGATCGCCGAGGCGAAGTCCTCGACCCGCTCCGGCCGGGTGGTGTGCACCAGCAGGAGATCGATGTCGCTGAACGGGGCGAGTTCACCACGTCCGTAACCGCCGACGGCGACGAGGGCGATCCTCGGCGGGCGCGAGGTCGACTCGCGGGCCGCCTCGTGGAGGGCGACGATCCAGTCGTCGGTGGCGGCCGCGAGCGCATGGCAGAACTTGCGGCCGTCGGTCGGCCCCGAGTTGATCACTCGGGTGCGTCGCGCGAGGGCGGTCGACACCGAGCGAGGCGTCCGCTGGGTCGCAGGCGAGGAGTCAGCCACAGGCGAAGGGTAGGTGCCGGTCACCGCAGACCCTCCTCGCGCCGTCGGGTGAGCACCATCGCGGCCTTCCAGGCCCCCCAGGTCAATCCGGGTTCGGCGAGCGACTCGTCGATGTCGGCCCAGGTCGCCGGGGTGAGGTCGAAGACATCATCGGGGAAACGCTCCTCGGCGAAGCGGTCCCGGGCCACGGGCTGGGCCCCTGCGGCGCGCAGCACGGCGGTCGGACCGCCGATGGCGTCGCGCAGGATGTCGAGGGGATTGGCCCGCTGCTCGTCGACATCGGTGCCGAGCAGGGCACCGAGTCGCGAGAGCGTCTCGGCGGCGGTTCGTTCGACCATCGTCGATGTCGACTCCTCGAGCGACACCGTCTCGAGGCCCTGGGCCTCCGCCACGCCCCGGACGCACATCGTCAACCACACGGGCACGGCCGCCCTCGCCGCGGTGAGCAGTGCGGAGGGTGGACCCTCGGGCAACTGCTCGTCGGGGGCGGAGGGGAGGTTCATGGGAGGTGTGCTGGGTGTCCCGCGGTGGTGTCGATCCGGGCCCTGGCGATCAACCGCGCTGCCGGGGCTGGTTGAGGTCGGTGGGAATCCGGGGGTCACCCTGGTGGATCGGCGCGATGGGCTGCAGGATGCGGCGCCGTTCGGGAGTGAGGCGCTCGAGCAGCTCCGTTGACCACTGGTAGCCGTATCGCGTTCTCGCCCATGGTGGTCCGTATCGGAGGATGACGACACGTCGCTCACCGTCATTCACACGACTCGATCCACCGTGCATGATCGAGTCGACGAACAGCAGCGCGTCACCTGCCGCACCGTGGAGCTCGATCGCCCCCGGGAGCTCATCCATGCGATCTCCCTCGGCGTAGTCCCCGGCCAACGGATGGGGGAGGTTCGACTTGTGGCTTCCGGGGATCACCATGGTGGCTCCATCCCCGGGGCCGATGTCGGTCAACAGGATGAGCACGTTGACCTGTCCGCATCGGAACTGGCCGTTGTGGTGTCGGTACTGCGTGCGAACCGAGGCGTCGTGACCTCCTGAGTGCACCGGGTGATGCCCACCCTCGGTCCGCCTCGTCGCGACGTTCTCATCGATCGTGACGCCCTCCACATAGGTGCCCTCCTCACCGGCGTAGTGCCGGACGTGATCGATCCAACTCGGGTGGTCGATGAGCACCTCGAAGGCCGGGTCCCCGCAGTCGAGGACGTTGTGGAGTTCGAGCCCGGTCTCAGGTGTGTAGTCGCGACGCTGCGCGTTGCCGTACCACCCACCGCGCTCCAGTTCGGGGAAACGCTCGTAGGCGGCATTGAGGGATGCGACCTCCTCGTGAGAGAGCGCCCCGTCGAGGAGGAGATACCCCCGCAGGTCGAACAGGTAGTCGTCGAGGGGTGTCGGTCCGGGCATGGAACCTCCTGGTGATCGAGAAGCACGACACGGTCGGACCCTGAACCCTAAGGAGTCAGATGCCCGAGTGGGTGTCTCGGTCGTCGCCGGCCCGTCGGCAGGCACCCATGCGACGTCCGCGCGCCCCTCTCCCCACGACTCCTCCTATCGTGACCGTGTGAGCCACCGTCGACCTCTGCGCGCCTCGGTCGTGGCGGCCTCCCTCGCCTCACTGCTGGCGGCCTGTACCACGGGCGGCGAGTCGAGCCCGGTGGTGTCGGTGCTCCCGGCGGTGACGACCACCGTGCCCACCCGGGTCGACGACGGCGTGCTCCGGATCGGCACACTCCTGCCGACCACCGGTGCGGGGGCCGGACTCGGGACGCCGCTCACCGCCGCGGTGCAGGCTGCGGTCGACTCGATCAACGAGTCCGGAGGACTACTCGGACAACCCGTCGAGTTGGTCACCACCGACGAGACCTCGACGGTCGACCTGAGCGCCCTCGTCGGCGCCGGCGTCGACGCGATCGTCGGCCCGGCCTCGTCCAATGTGGCCCTTCGGGTCCTCGGTGAGGCGACCGAGGCCGGCCTCGTGGTCTGCTCACCGACGGCCACCGCGATCGCTCTCGATGACTTCCCCGACCAGAACCTGTTCTTCCGAACCGTCGGCAGCGACTCGCTGCAGATGTCAGCGCTCGCCCGAACCGCGGCGCGCACCGGTAGCCGCACGATCGCCATCGTCCACCTCGATGACCGCTACGGCCGGGACATGGTGGCCAGTCTGCGCGACGCCGTCGCCGAGCGATCCGTCCTCAGCATCATCGCTGAGATCCCGGTCAACGGCGACGATCCCGACCTGAGCGAGGAGGCGATCGAGACGATCGACTCCGGCGCCGGCATCGTGATCGTGCTGGGTGACACCGACGACGGCGGGCGACTGCTCGGCGCCATCGACCGCGCCATCGGCGCGACTGGCGCCCCGACGCCGTTCATCATCGTCAACGATTCGTTGCGGGCAGCGAGCCAGACAGCGGTCGAGATGAGCGGCACCACGCGCGAGCGGGTCATCGGCGTCGCGCCGCGATCGGTCGTTCCGAACATCGATGAACCATCCGGGAACTTCGCCACCAACGCTCACGACTGTGTGAACCTGATCGCTCTCGCCGCGCTCCAGGCCGGGAGCGACAACCCGATCCGGATCGCCGGGCAGATGGCCTCGGCGAGCAGTGGGGGTCGCGTGTGCACCGCCTTCGAGGACTGCGCCACCCTCGTCAGGTCCGGCCTGCAGATCGACTACGCGGGCCTGTCGGGTCCGATCGAGATCAGCACCGCGACCGGCGATCTGGCGCGGGCCACCTTCAACGAGTTCAGGTTCGACGCCTTCGGCAACGATGTGATCGCCAACGCGGCCGGTTTCGAGATCGGGTGACCCGATCGGAGCGAGTTCGAATCAGACGAGCTCGTCGATGTCGGTGAGGTAACCGACGTAGAAGTCGCCGAACTCGCCGAACAGGGCCGAGCCGCGGTCGAATCGCATGGTGTAGACGACGTCCTTGATGACCTCGGGGCTGACCGCGAAGAGCGTGACGCCCCACTCGTGACTATCGAAGCCGGTGGAGGCGGTGACCAACTGCACGATCCGACCGGCGAAAGTACGCCCGGACTTGCCGTGCTCCATCATCATCTCCGAGCGCTCCTCGAACGGGGTTGTGTACCAGTTGGCGTGGCCCTCGCGTCGCTTCGACATCGGGTAGAAGCAGAACGCGGGCTTCCCCTCCGGCGGGAGCACCGGATGTAGCCGATCGCGGAGCATCTCCTCGGGCATGCCCTTGGCGTACTCGCTGACCTCGGTGATGCTCACGTAGGAGTCGACGACCTCGAGACCGGCCCGCTGCAGCGCGGTCTGGAGCGAGCGCAGTACCGCGAGGTCGGGCGAGAGCGCCATCACCGCCAGGTCGCACTTGTGTCCGAGCATCGCCGCGGTGACCACCTGGGCGCCGCTCGACTCGCCTGCCTTGACCGCCTGGATGACGGCCTCACGGTCGAGGCGGTCGGTCGGTCGGCAGAAGAGGTGGACAACGCAGAGTCCGGTCTCCATGAGCATGGGGTCAGGCTACCGAGGCTCCTCGGCGGGGGTCCCCCCGAGCGAGGCGAACACCGCCGCGGCCCGTCGCGCCGCACCGTCGGCGACATGGAGGAAGAGCGATGGTTCGATCGCCTCGACCTCGGAGATGAGCGGCGAGCCATCCCCGGGAAGGAGGTCGAGCCGGAGGTAGGCGGCCTCGGGGAACATCCGCGCGACGCGCTCGGCCACCTCCACCTCGGCGGGGTCGGCGGTGCGGGCGGAGATGTCCTCGACGACGTAGAGGTCATCGGCCCAGGCGCGCTCCGCCGACAGGATCGGACCCTTGCGGAAGGCGTGGCTGACCTCTCCGCCGAGGATGACGACACCGGTCTCCCCTCGCTCGTCGACACCGTCGATGTAGGGCTGGACGACCACGGGTCCCGAGGCGAGAAGCGCCCGGGCGTGTTCTTCAGCGCCGTCGGGATCGTCGCTGTGACGGGCGGCCCCGTTCGATCCGGCTCCCACGGCGGGTTTGACCACGACCCGGCCGTCGAATGCGCCATCGACGCGCAGGGTGGAGGTCTCCTCCGATGTGGTCGCGAGACGGGTGGGCACGACCGGCAGTCCGCGCGCGCCGAGTTCGATCAGATACCGCTTGTCGGTGTTCCACCGGATGAGCTCGAGCGGGTTGACCAACCGTGTGAGCGTGTCGACGCGCTCGGCCCAGCCGAGGAACTCGTCGAGCCGCTGGTGGTAGTCCCAGGTGCTGCGGAGCACGGCGGCCGAGTAACGCGACCAGTCGACGTCGGGGTCATCCCAGTGAGCGACCTCGGCCTGGTCGAGGTGCTCGAGGATGAGGGGCAGATCGGTGTCGAGGTGCGCGGCGGCACGGGCGGAGACGAGTGCGATCACCCCGACACGCTACGGCCGGGACATGGACGGGCCCCGGGGATGACCGCGGGGCCCGACGAAATCGGAGTCGACGCCGCGCGACGACTCAGCGATGGGGAACTCAGAAGTCCATGTCGCCGCCGGGCATCGACGGCTCGGACTCCTCAGGCTTGTCGGCGACGATGGCCTCAGTGGTGAGGAACAGCGCCGCGATCGACGCGGCGTTCTGCAGCGCCGACCGGGTCACCTTGGCCGCGTCGATCACACCCAGTTCGACGAGGTCCTCGTAGTCGCCGGTCGCGGCGTTGAGACCCTCGGCTCCCGACAGCGACCGCACCTTCTCGATGACGACGCCACCCTCCATGCCGGCGTTCTCCGCGATCTGGCGAAGGGGGGCCGACAGCGAGTGAGCGACGATCCTGGCTCCGGTGGCCTCGTCACCGGTCAGCGAGGAGGCCACTGCCTCCACCGAGTCGATCGAGCGGATGAGCGCCACGCCGCCTCCGGGCACGACGCCCTCCTCGATGGCCGCCTTCGTGGTCGAGACGGCGTCCTCGATGCGGTGCTTCTTCTCCTTGAGCTCCACCTCGGTGGCGGCGCCGACCTTGAGGACAGCGACGCCCCCGGTGAGCTTCGCGAGCCGCTCCTGCAGCTTCTCGCGGTCGTAGTCCGAGTCGGTGTTCTCGATCTCGGCCTTGATCTGGTTGATCCGACCGGTGATGTCCTCAGATGCGCCAGCGCCCTCGACGATCGTCGTCTCGTCCTTGGTGATCACGACGCGCTTGGCGGTGCCGAGCAGATCGAGGGTGGCGTTCTCGAGGCTGAGACCCACCTCCTCGCTGATGACCTGGCCTCCGGTCAGGATCGCGATGTCCTGGAGCATCGCCTTCCGGCGCTCGCCGAAGCCGGGGGCCTTGACCGCAGCCGACTTGAACGTGCCGCGGATCTTGTTGACCACGAGGGTGGCGAGGGCCTCTCCCTCGATGTCCTCGGCGACGATGACGAGCGGACGCGAGCTCTGCATGACCTTCTCGAGCAGCGGCACGAGGTCGCGGACATTCGCGATCTTGGAGGAGACCAGCAGGATGTACGCGTCATCGAGGGACGCCTCCATCCGGTCGGTATCGGTCACGAAGTAGGGCGAGATGTAGCCCTTGTCGAATCGCATGCCCTCGACGAGGTCCATGTCCATGCCGAAGGTCTGGCTCTCCTCGACGGTGATCACGCCGTCCTTGCCGACCTTGTCGATCGCATCGGAGATCATGGAGCCGATCTCGGTGTCGGCCGCGGAGATCGACGCGACCTGCGCGATCTGATCCTTGGAGTCGACGTCCTTGGCGAGCGAGCGGATCGAGCCGACGGCCGCCTCGACGGCCGCCTCGATCCCACGCTTGAGACCCATCGGGTTGGCACCGGCAGCGACGTTGCGGATGCCCTGGCGGACCATCGCCCAGGCGAGCACGGTCGCGGTGGTGGTGCCGTCGCCCGCGACGTCGTCGGTCTTCTTGGCGACCTCCTTGACGAGCTCGGCGCCGATCTTCTCGTAGGGGTCGTCGAGCTCGATCTCCTTGGCGATCGACACGCCGTCGTTGGTGATGGTGGGAGCGCCCCACTTCTTCTCGAGGACGACATTGCGTCCCTTGGGTCCGAGTGTCACGCGGACGGCGTCGGCGAGCGTGTTCATGCCCGCCTCCAGACCGCGTCGGGCCTCGGCGTCGAAAGCAATCATCTTCGGCATCTGGTTGTCCTCCGTTGGACCGTGTCGTGTTTGCCTGTGAGCCACCGTTTCCGGGGGCCTCGTCGGGTTCGAACGCCGTTCTGGCACTCGACCCGTGCGAGTGCTAGCACTCTACAAGGGCGACTGCCAGCCGCCAATCCGAGTCCCGGACCCCCGGAACACGGTGGTCGGACGGGTTGCCAGGCGGGTATCGCCCCGCCGCGAACCGGGTTCGTCTCAGCCGCGCTCAGCCGCCGGCGACGGCGGGGATGATGCTGACGGTGATCCCGTCCGCGACCTCGGTGGAGAGTCCGTCGAGGTAGCGGACGTCGTCGTCATCCACGAAGACGTTCACGAACTTGCGGAGGCCACCGTCCTCGTCGAGGAGACGGTCGGCGAACCCGGGGTGGGCCGACTCGAGACCGGCGATCACCTCTGAGAGCGGGCCGGGGGTGACCTCGACCTGCTTCGCTCCCCCAGAGAGGGGTCGGAGGGTGGTGGGGATGCGAACCGTCACTGCCATGGCCGGAAATCTAACCGGTTCGGTCGGATTTACGAACCCGTGCTCGACAGCGGCGAGCGGTCACCCGCGACGGCCGAAGCGCGGCCCGGCCACTAGGTTCGACCCGTGCGCGTCGTGGCCGCAGTCGACAAGTTCCGCGGCACCGCGACCGCCGCCCAGGTGGCAGCGGCGATCGGGCACGCCTGCTGGGAACTCGGGCATGACTGCACCGAGGTCGCCGTCGCCGATGGCGGCGAGGGAATCCTCGAGGCGCTCGGTGGCCCCAACCGGACCATCACCGTCACCGGACCCCTCGGTGATCCCGTCGAGGCCGGCTGGCGCCTCCACCGACGCGTCGCGGTGATCGAGATGGCGCTCACCAGCGGCCTGCAACTCGCCGGAGGAGCCGAGGGCAACGACCCGATGGCGGCATCGACGACCGGTGTCGGGGAGCTGATCGACCGGGCGCTCGACCTCGGCGCCGAACGCATCGTCGTCGGGCTCGGCGGATCGGCGACCACCGACGGAGGTCTCGGCGCCATCCGGGCCATCACCGCCCCCCATCGACTGCGAGGGGTCGAACTGCTGGTCGCCTGCGACGTGACCACGATCTTCACCGATGCCGCTCGCGTGTTCGGCCCCCAGAAGGGCGCGAGCCCAGCACAGGTCGAACTGCTCACCCGACGACTGGAGCGTCTCGCCGGCGTCTTCCAGGAGCAGTACGGGGTGGACGTACTCCAACTCCCGGGCTCCGGTGCCGCCGGGGGACTCGCCGGAGGGCTCGCGGCACTCGGCGGGCGGCTCGTCCCCGGTTTCGACCTCGTCGCCGATGAACTCGACCTCGACGAGTCGATCGCGGCCGCCGATCTCGTGATCACCGCTGAGGGACACCTCGACGCCCAGAGCTTCGCCGGCAAGGTCGTCGGGGGGGTGGCCGGGATCGCCGCCGACCACGGGGTCAGCGTCGGGGTGGTCTGCGGTATCGCCGACGAGGACGTCGTCGACCGACTCCCCACTCGATCACTCGTGGTCGATCACGGAGAGGAGCGGGCCTTCGCCGAGCCGCTCATGTGCATCGAGCAGAGCGCGACGACACTGATCGCCGAACTCCTCGGCGGCTGAGCCGCGGATCGGCGTCGAGGATCAGCCTGCGGCGTCCTGCGCCGGAACCATGTCCGGGGCGAGCTCGGCCAGGGTGCGGCCGGCCTTGTCGATACCGAGCATGACGAGCACACCGGAGCCGTCGAGCGAACCGGTCTGGGTCGGCGCTGGCGTCGGGAGGGGCGCGATCGACGAGACGCCTCCGAGTGAGCGGGCCACCGACTCCGCCACCGCCTGCGCCGACGGGATACCCGGGTCGAAGTAGACGACGGTCAGGTCAATCTTGCCGATCGAGGCCGAGGCGTTGGTCGGCGTGCCCATCTGGTAGCCGACCGCTCCGAGCTCCGAGCTCATGAGACCGGCCGAGCCGTTCACGGCGTTGGCGTTCGCCACCACCACCGACGCCCCGTCCGTCACCATTCCGGCGATCGTCGTGGTGGTCGCCGGGATCGTCGTCGGGGCGGCCCCGGCATCAAGGGTGGTGCTGGTCTCCACCGATGGTTGGGCCACGGCGGGCCCATCGACGACGCCGTCACCCCCGGCGATCGACCTGAGGATCAGGAATCCGGCGATGACAGCCACCGCCGCCAGCACGATCGCGAGCCCACCGGAGACCTGGGCCTGTTGATTGCGGGGCACCCGCCGCGGCATCTGCCCACTCGCGTCCCGGCTGTCGCTCATCGGTTCGGTCCTCCCGGCGCATCCGTGCCCGTCTCGAGGCGTTCCCGGCGCCTCCGGGAACGCTGGCGGCGCAGTCGGCGGACGAGCAGTGGATCGTGTTCCTCGGCCTCGGGCGTCGCGAGCAGGTCGTTCAACTCCGAATGGTACTCATCGACCGAGCACTGGAATCGGGCACGGATGACGACGTCGCGGGGCTCGTCGAGGGTCCACCAGTCCGCTTCGAACTCCAACATCGCGCGCTGACGCTCCGAGATCACCCGCACACCCTTACCGCTCGGGGGGCGTCCGCACAAGCACCGCCGCTGTCGGGCTCGCCTACAGTCTCCCCGATGGGTGCGCGACCGTTCCTCATCGGCGTCGCCGGCGGCACGTCCTCCGGCAAGTCGACCATCGCGGAACGCCTCGAGGAAATCGTCGGACCAGAGCAACTCTCGCTCATCAAACTCGACGCGTATTACATCCGGCGGACCCATCAGCCGATGGAGGAGCGCGCCGCCGCCAA
>RGGX01000131.1 GCA_010024485.1 Actinomycetota bacterium
CGAGCCGGCTGCCGAGCCCGCCGAGGAACCCGCCGAGGAGTCCTGCGCGACCCCCGATGAGGTCAGCCTGCAGCTCCAGTGGTTCGCCCAGGCGCAGTTCGCCGGCTACTACGCGGCCGTCGACCAGGGCTACTACGCCGACCACTGCCTCGAGGTCACCATCATCGAAGGTGGCGTCGACATTGTCCCGCAGACGCAGCTCGCCAACGGCGACGTCGACTTCGCCCTCGCCTGGGTCCCCAAGGCCCTCGCCAGCCGCGAGGCCGGTGCCGACATCGTGAACATCGCGCAGATCTTCCAGCGCTCGGGCACCCTGCAGGTGTCGTTCAAGGACAAGGGCATCACCTCGCCGGCCGACTTCGCCGGCCAGAAGATCGGCAACTGGGGCTTCGGCAACGAGTACGAGATCTTCGCCGCCCTTGGCGCCGAGGGTCTCGACCCGGCTGCCGATGTCGAGCTCGTCGGTCAGAACTTCGACATGGCCGCACTCCTCGAAGGGGAGATCGATGCCGCCGAGGCCATGACCTACAACGAGTACGCGATGGTGCTCGAGGCCGTGAACCCCGACACCGGTGAGCTCTACACCGCTGACGACTTCAACGTCATCAGCTACGAGGAGTACGGCGTCGGCATGCTCCAGGACGCGATCTGGGCCGATGGCGCCCGCCTCGCCTCCGATGCTGCATACAAGGACATCGCGGTGCGCTTCGTCGCTGCCTCGATGCTCGGGTGGGCGCACTGCCGCGACGACGTGCAGGGATGCGCTGACATCGTGCTCGGTGTTGGCCCGACCCTCGGCGCCAGCCACCAGATGTGGCAGATGAACGAGGTCAACAAGCTCATCTGGCCGTCCAGCAACGGCGTTGGCTACACCGACGAGGCCGCGTGGAACCAGACCGTCGAGATCAGCCAGCAGACGCCGAACCTCGAGGGCACCACGGTGCTCACCGCGGCGCCTGACGCCGGGGCGTACACCAACGAGATCGTCGAGGCCGCCTGGGCTCTCGCCGGTGCCGGCGGTGTCGACCTGTTCGGTGAGGGCTACTCGCCGATGTCGGTCACCCTCAACGAGGGTGGCAACTGACGCGACACATCTGATCGGTGTGGGGTCGTCCGACCCCACACCGAGACAACTCGGAGATGGGGCCCGGTTCGCCGGGCCCCATTTTCGTTCCCGAGCTCAGGACAGCGGGCGGAACGGAACGGTGGCGCGGGTCATGAGGGTGTACGTGTCGGCGATGGCGACCTCGCGGTGGTCGCGCTGCGCCTCGAGGCGACGGGGGTCGTTGACGACCGCCATGAACGCGCGTCGTGACGGGAACTCGTTGAACCGGACCTGATGCCAGCGGCGACCGTCCCCGAGGATGGTGCCCTCCACCGAGAACCATCCACCGATCCGAATCCCCTGAGCGGCCGCTGACTCGGCCGCCACCCGCTGATAGGCCGACATGTGCTCGGGGGTGCGCTCCGCGCCGCCCGGGTCGTGGAACGACAGCACATGGATCACCATCATCGGCCCGTCGTCATCGGTCGGTGGGTGAGGCACCGCCGCCCAGTCGACCTCCTCGATGCCCTCGGGAAGCGCCGGCACCGCCATCGGCACGCAGGCCATCACGATGGTGGCCGCCATACCGGCCTCCTTGTGCACGTGGCGCTCACGGAAGTCCGACCGCGACTGCATGTCGATGAATGCACGCCGAGTCGGATACCTGACCACCGCCACGCGGTCCCAGGCCGGACCGGTGCCGAGCGCCTGCGTCTCGACCTCGGCGAGGAAGGAGATCTCGGCGCCGATGTCGGTGAGCACATCGACCGGCGCGTACTCGTCGTCCGCCTCGCGACCCGAACGCCCCTCATCCGACCCATCGGCGTAGACGGCGCGTTCCCGGTAGCGCATGAGGTTGACCATCCAGATCGGCCCGTCGTCATCGGGTGACCGGGTGGCGAGGTGCAGGCCGTAGTCGCGGTCGACGATGCCGTAGGAGGGGTCGCGACTCACGACGATGTCCTCCGGGCCGCGATGCCGACCAACTCGCGCGCCACCATCGGCGCCGCGTTCTGGTTCTGGCCCGTCACTAGGTCACCGTCGACCACCCAGTGGTTCGCAAGCACATCGCGGCGACCCGAGCGGCTCTCGAACAGGGCGCCGGCGGCGCGAAGGTCGCGCTCGGGATGCATCGGCGTCGAGGTGATGCCGAGCTCGCGCACCTGCTTGTCGGTCACCGCGCTGATCCGACGACCGGTGACGAACGGTTGGCCCTCGGCGTCGCGGGCTCTGAGCAGTCCGAGCGGACCGTGACACACCCCGCCGATCGCCGCGCCGGAGGCGATGGCCTTGGTCATCCGGTCGCCGAGCACCTCGGAGGTCCCGAGGTCGAAGGCCGCTCCCCAGCCGCCGGCCAGGTAGACGATGTCGTAGTCGTCCATGTCGAGATTGCCGACCGATCGAGATTCGGTCATCGCGCCGCGGAGCACCGGATCGGCGAGGAACCGATCGTCGGCCGCGGTGCGGAGCGCCGGCTTGAGCGACAACGGATCGACCGGTATGACCCCTCCGAGCGGGCTCGCCACGTCCACGCTCATCCCGGCGTCGACGAAGACGTAGTAGGGCACCGTGAGCTCACTCGAGAACACCCCGGTCGGACGGCCGACGTCGAGGTGGGCGTGGTTCGTCGCGATCACGAGCGCGCGTCGCCCCGAGAGATCGGCGGTGACCGGTGTCGGGTCATCAGGATGCACGCCGAGGCGCGTCAAGAGGCGGCGCACGGCGAGAGCGGGACGCGGAGCGACCGGGCGCACCGGATTGCGACGCTCGGCGATCCGCTGAGCGACCCGTGAGCGCACCCGTTGACGAACCTGCGTTCTGATCATCTCCGCCGGTGGGAGCAACGGCACCTTCCCGACCGTCGTCAGGCGGCTCACCGCATAGGGCCAGGGTTCGTTCCGTTCGGGGACCGCTCGATGGCGTTCGGCCTTCATGGCGTCGTACAGCGCGTCGAACACCGCCGACACCGACGGATCGGAGGCGCGGTTCGACAACTCGGCCGGATCGGACGTCAGGTCGTAGAGCTCCCACTGATCGGGCAGCACACCGGTGCGATAGGTCGGCCCGCCGATGCCGTCGCTCGCCACCTGGCGCACCCCGGGCTCGGTCCAGGTCGCCGGGTCGTCGAAGGTGCGCACCAGTTTCCAGAGGTGCCCCTCCGCCTCGGGGAGGTCGGCGAACCGGTGGACGACCCCCTCGAAGTTTGAGGCCACATGGGCGGCCACGTTGATCCGCAGTGGACCGGGCGCGTCCTCGATGCGTCCGTGGGCTCGTGACACGCCGCTCGCGCCGGTGTCACCCTCCGGCATGTTGTCCCGGGTCATGAGGTAGACGACTCGGTGCGCGTCGGCCTCGGCACCAGCGACGACCGGGGTGAGGTCGGTCCCGGGCAGCGGGTGCACCTCGGAGAAGGAGTCGCGGAGGTCATGCGCGGTGGCCTCGACATCTACCCCGGCCAGACCGAGCAGGGTGGGCACCAGATCGATGTGCGAGGTCGGGGAGTCGACGCTCCGGGCCTCGGTCGCTGTCGATCCGACCCGGGCGATTGAGAAGGGGACACGCGTTGCCTCGTCGTAGAGCTGGAACCACTTCTGGTGGAGCCCACCGTGAGCGCCCAACCCGACATCGTCATCTTGATGACCGATGAGGAGCGTGCCGCTCCGACGTATGAGACCGACGAGTTGCGGGAGTGGCGACGCACGCT
>RGGX01000132.1 GCA_010024485.1 Actinomycetota bacterium
ATCCTGCTGATCTCGCACCTGCCCATGGAGATGAAGTGGGTGTCCAAGAGCGCGTTCTTCAAGATCCCGCTGGTCGGCTGGCTCATGTGGCTGGCTCGCGACATCAAGCTCGTGCGAGGAGCCGAGGGTGGCGGGGCGCACGTCTATCGGGAGTCTCGAGACCGACTCGACTCGAAGGTCTCGGTGATGCTCTTCCCCGAGGGCACCCGGTCGGCATCAGGGGAACTCGGCGACTTCAAGGACGGCGCCTTCCGCATCGCGATCGCCGCAGGGGCGCCGATTCTGCCGCTCGCGGTCCACGGCACCCGCAGCGCGCTGGTGAAGCACGACTGGAGGTTCGGACCGAGCACGGCCACGGTGCGCGTGCTCGAGCCGATACCGACCGACGGTCTCACCAAGGCCGATGTTCCCGAACTGCGTGATCGCGTGCGGTCGCTCATCGTCGACGCGCGCCGCGATCTCGCCGAGGCCTAGGTCGATCCGTGCTCCAGACCCCGCTCAGGGCGCTCGCCACCCTTCGACCGAACGTCCCCGCCGTCGTCCTCGTCGCCTCAGCGGTGAGCACCGTCGTCTTCTCAGCCACGCCGTTCCTGATCCCGGGCATCGCCGACGTCGAGGGCGTCCCCGTCGGACGGGTCGGGCTGATCTCCACCCTGCAGCTTGGGGGGTTCGTCGTCTCATCCTGGGGAGCGGGCCGGATCCTTCGCCCTCGGCGCCGGGTCATGGTCATCGCGATCCTGCTGGGGCTCGTGGCCAACGTCGCCTCGGGTCTCGTCGGATTCTCCCTCCTGCTCCCCCTCCGCTTCCTCGCCGGGATCTCACTCGGCACCGTGGCCTGGATCTCGTGGTCCGAGGTGTTCGGCGACGAGGACCGCAGCGGCGACGTCGCCGTGGTCGGCCCCATCGTCGGGAGCGTCGCCGCCCCGGTCATCGCCTCGGTCATCGACGCCTCCGGACCGGAGCAGCTCTTCTTCCTCCTCGGCGCGCTCCATCTCGTACCGCTGCTCTTCATTCGAACAGCGCGATTCGCCGCACCCGAGCGTCCCCGTTCCGAACGACACCGGCCGGTCCCGGCCGCGTTCGTGCTGCTCATCGCGCTCGGCCTGCTCACCCTCGGAGGAAACTCGGTGTTCGTGTTCGCGGGAGCCATCGGCTCGGGCGACATCGGCCTCAGTCCGATCGCTGTCGCGCTCGTGTTCTCGCTGAACTCCCTCGCCAGCATCCCATCGGCTCGACGACGAGGGCCTCATCGCCACGCCGGCCAGTGGGTCGGGGTGGCCGCGGCGATGGCGGTGCTCGTCGCCTCGATCCACCATCCGGTCGTCTTCACCCTTGCTCTCGGCGTGTGGGGCTTCGCCTTCTGGATGGGTGTGCCCGCCGCATTCGCCCTGCTGGCCCGCAACTCCCGATACCCGGCCGAACGGGCCGGAGACTCCCAGGCCTACATGGCCCTCGGTCGCGTCGTCGGACCGCTGGTCGGCGGTGCGCTCTACGAGGTGCACCCGACGATGCTCGGCGTCGTCGGTGGCGGGATCATGTTGGTCGCCGCGGTCACGTTCGCGGTGATCGACCGGCGAACACCGAGCGACTGACCGGTGAGGTCAACGGCCGGTCAGCGGGAACGTTCGAGGACGCGGAGCGAACCGACCGCCGCCATCTCGACGAATCGACCCGAGTCGACGGCGGGGCGATAGATCCGCTCGTACGGCGGGCGACCACCGTCGGCCGGGTCGGGATAGACGTCATGGATGGCCAGGAGACCTCCCGGCGCCACGTGATCGAGCCAGGTCGCCGCGTCGACGCGGGCCTCGGCGTCACCGTGCCCACCGTCGATGAAGAGCATGGAGGCCCCGGATCGGACCAGCCCGCCGGCGACCGATGACTGACCGACCACAACGGTGACCAGATCCTCCATCCCGGCCCGCTCCAGCGTGCGCCGGAGGTGCGGCAGGGTGTCCATCCGGCCGCTGCGGGGGTCGACGACCTCGGGATCGTGGTGCTCCCACCCCGGTTGGATCTCCTCGGAACCGCGATGGTGGTCGACGGTCACCACGTGACCTCCCGCGATACGAGCCGCGTCGGCCAACCAGAGGGTGGAACGGCCGCAGTAGGAACCGACCTCGATGATGGGCCCGGACGGCACCCGGGTCAGCGCCTCGAACGCCCAGCGACGGAGGGCGGCCCCCTCGTCGTCAGGCATGAACCCCCGGGTCTCGGCGATCACGCGGACGAGCTCGGGATCGATCGGCGGGGCTTCGCCGGGCATCCGTCGAGCATACGGCGCTCTCCGCGACCGACCCCGGGGTGACAACATGGGAGGGTGCAAGACGATGTGGATGCGCTGGTCCGACTGCTCGACCTGGAGCCGATCGAGGTCAACCTGTTCCGAGGGGTATCACCCGACGAGGACCGTCAGCGGGTGTTCGGCGGGCAGGTGGCTGGGCAGGCGCTGGTGGCCGCTGCCCGCACCGTCGAGGAGCCGGGCCGCATGGTGCACTCCCTGCACGCCTACTTCCTGCGACCCGGTGACCCCAAGGCACCGATCCTCTACGAGGTGGACCGGATCCGCGACGGCCGGAGTTTCTCGACGCGTCGCGTGGTCGCGATCCAGCACGGCCGCGCCATCTTCAATCTGCAGGCGAGCTTCCACGATCACGAGGCCGGACTCGACTACCAGCCGCAGCCGCGTGAGGATGTTCCGGCCCCCGAGTCGCTCCCCGATTTCAAGACGCGGATGGAGCCCCATCGGGAGCAACTCGGACAGTGGCTCGATCTGCCGCGACCGATCGACACCCGCTACGTCAACGGTGATCCGATGTCGCGGTCGGGTCAGCGGTCGTCATCACAACTGGTCTGGATGCGAGCCGACGGTCGACTCCCGGATGACCCGGTGCTCCACGCCTGCGTCGTGACCTACGCGAGCGACATGACGCTCCTCGACACGACGCTCCTCCCCCACGGTCGCTCCTACTTCGACGGCGTGCAGATGGCGAGCCTTGACCATGCCATGTGGTTCCACCGCCCCTTCCGCGCCGACGAGTGGATGCTCTACGAGCAACGCGCGATCTCGAGTTCGTCCGCGCGGGGGCTGGCGGCCGGATCGATCTACACCGCGGAGGGGGATCTCGCGGTGAACGTCTCGCAGGAGGGCCTCATCAGGCCGACGTCCTGAGCGGGGACACCGGCCGGGCGCGCCGGTGTCAGCGACGAGCCCCCATGAACATGCCCTTCAGGTCGTCGTAGTGCTCGATGACGTGGCCCGCGCCGAGGACGACCGCCTCGAGCGGCACGTTCGACATCCGCACCGGCACCTGGGTCTCCCGCTCGATCCTCGAGGCGAGCCCACGCAGGAGTCCACCACCGCCCACCAGATACATGCCGCGCACCAGGAAGTCCTGGGACAGTTCCGGGGGCGCCTTCGAGAGACACCTCGTCACCGAGGTGATGATCGACGAGACCGGGTCCTCGATGGCCACCCGGATCTCCTCAGGGGTCAGTTCGACGGTCTTGGGCAGCCCACTGGTGAGGTCGCGGCCACGAACCTCGGCCGGCACCTCGTCGTCGGTGACATCGGCTGAGCCGATCGCGAGTTTGATCTTCTCCGCGGTCTGATCGCCGATCGCGATCCCGTGCTCCCGTCGGATGTGACTCTGGATGGCCGAGTCGATGTCGAACGATCCGACGCGGACCGCCTCGAGGGCGACGATCCCGCCGAGGGAGATCACCG
>RGGX01000133.1 GCA_010024485.1 Actinomycetota bacterium
CCCGGTGAGGCGCTCGCCGAGGCGGGTCGGCTCGCCGAGCAGATCACGGCCTGCGCGCCGCTCGCGGTGTGGGCGAGCCGCGAGGTGGTCATGGCGTCAGCCTGGGCCGACGATGAGACCCTGAAGAAGATGACCGACCGGGCCTTCGGCACGGTTCTGGCCTCGGAGGACACCAAAGAGGGTCTTGAAGCCTTCATCGAGAAGCGTCCTCCGAACTGGAAGGGACGCTGACTCAGAGGTCTTTCGAGACCGTGATCAACCGCGCGGTGATACCGGCGCGCTCCCAGAGGTTCTTCGTGTCGCGATCCCCGGGAAGCGCCTCGGCCTCGATTGACCGGCATCCGAGCTCGCGTGCCACGGTGAGTACCGCCTCGACCATGCCGTCGCCGTAGCCGAGCTCTCGACACTCCGGTCGCACGTACACCTCCTGGATGTGCATGATCCGGTCGTTCCCTGATCGACCGACGAGGTAGCCAACCACCATCGAGTCGAGTTCAGCCACGAGGACCACCAGCTCCTCCGAGGCCCACTCCGGCTCGGGATGGCTCTCCAACCAGCGCGATCCCCCGCGCGCCGTCGCTACGGACTCCCGAGCGAGTTGGGCGAGTTCGGTGAGTGCTCCACGGTCACCGTCCGAGGCGGGACGGACGACGGGGTCAATCACGAGAAGACAGGGCAGTCGTCATCCCCCACGGGACAACTCGGCGCATTCGCCCGAACGAGGAGGAAACACGAGGAGCACAGCTGTTCATCGGAGCGCTTCGGCTGGATGCCGTCGATGGCCTCCGCCTTGTCGTCCACGACTGGTGCGGGTTCCTCGTCCTCGTCGCCCTCACCCTCCTCCTCGGCCGCGACCATGCGGTCCTTGAGGATCATGTCGAGGTCGGCCTCGACATCATCGGGCGAGAGCATCTCGTCGTCCTCGTCATCGGAGTCGTCGTCCTTGGAGCCCCGGCGACGGCTCGACTCCTCGTCGTCCTCGTCCTCGTCGTCGTCATTGTCGGACTCGTCGCCGTCTGAGTCGTCGTCGGAGTCGTCCTCGTACTCCTCGTCCTCGTCGAGTACCTCGGGTTCGTCGAGGTCGTTGTCCTCTTCGGTCTCCTCAACCTCGAGTTCCTCGAGGTCCTCAGCGTCGATGTCGTCCTGGGCCATGTGTGCTCCGTCCTCAGCGGTTCGGGGGGATGGTAGACGGAGCGCCGCGCGGGCGCTCGTCGAGGTGCCACGGCTCTGGTCCGCGACAGGCGGGAGACTAGCCGTCGGAGAGGCGTCTCGCCTCGGACCGGCGCTCGCTCTCCAGGCGTTCGAGTTCGGGCGCCTCGGTCGTCATATGGCTCATCGCGCCTGCGATCGCGTGATGTCCGGCCTGATCGGCGATGAGTCGGTGCATCTCGAGGACGACCCGCCGATAGGAGGGATGCCCCTGGGGTGACGACCGGAGTTCGAGCATGTGCATCGCCTCACGGGCGTTGAACTGCATCGAGTAGCGAAGTCGGTAGGCCATCGAGACGGCGTAGGAGGCCTGCTGCGGGAAGTCCTCGCGCAGTAGGTCGAACAGGTCGGCGGATCGCGCCATCGTCGAGTCGAACAGATCCGACAGCCCGGCCTCGTCGACCAACTCGGGCCTCAGGAAGCCATGGTTCGGCGTCAGGCGCTGCCATTCCACGGTCATCATCCGATGACGTTGCAGATCGCGGAAGGCCCCGTAGTCACTGAGAACGTCGAAGCGGTACCCGGTCGCCTCGAAGGCCCGGCCGGGGCGATGCCTGCGGTTCCCGCGGTCACCGACCTCAGCGGAGATGAGCGCGAGACGGTCCTCGAGCGGCATCTCGCTGACGCGTCGTCGGAGCTCGGCGTCGGGCAGGTCGCTGAAGGGGTAGCAGATCGCGGCGATCAACCGCTCCTCACCGTCGGCGTCGTATTCGGTCAGCGACACCTCGGGCACCGATGGGACCGGAGTTCCCCCGAGCAGTTCGTCAACGGCGCGCTCGGTCTCGGTGCGGCGCGTCCGGAGGTAGTCCACCCAGCGTCCACCACGCTCGGGGATGTCGACGCGGCGGAGGAAACTGGGGATCACCTTTCGCAGTTCCACCAACATCTCGTCGGCGTAGGCGCGCGCCTCCGGCAGGGGATGCGCCCGCATCCTCAGGATCAGCGCCTCGAAGGCCTGGCCGCTTCCGTAGATGCCGACATTCGAGGTCGCCCCGGCGGGGAGCAGGCCCCGGACAGCGTCGAGAGCTTTCGCCCGTGTGGCCTGTCGATAGACGAGATCGCTGTCGTCGGGGCCCTGGGGCACCGCCCGCCGGACATGCTCGGTCATCCGCTCGACCGCGGTCGAGTAGGCGTCGAACATGCGGTCCATCTCACCGATGTAGCGGGTGCCGTGACGGCTGGCCAGGAGCTCGGGATCACGGTGGTAGCGGTAGCGCCCGCCGAATCTCGAGTCATAGGAGATGTAGCGCGTGCTCTGCTCCAGGTAGCTCATGAGACGGCCGCGCTCGAGCACCTTCGTCAGGAGGTTCGAGGCCTGCTCGCACGCCAGGTGCACCCCTCCCAACTGAGCCACCGAGTCGTCGCCGTACTCGAGGAACACCCGCTCGTAGAGCTCCTCGGCGCGCGCGAGGCCCATCGTGGCGTCGACGGTCTCATCCCCACCGATGTCGAGATCGCCGACGAACTCGTCGATGAACAGTCGGCGGAGGCTCTTGGGGCTTCGGCTGTACCGGGCGAAGAGCGCGCCCTTGACGACCTCGGGCAAATTCACCAGTGCGAACACCGGTCGATCGAGGTTCGTGAAGTAGCGACGGAGGATGTCCGCTTCCTCTGGGGTGAACTCCTCCGCGACGTAGGTCACGACCTCAGATCGTACGGTCCGAGCCACCCTTGGGCGTGGATGTCATCTCACACCGCGAACTCGTAGGCCGCAGCGATGACGGCGACATCGAGATGGGTGGTCACTCCCACCGGTCGACCGTCGATGACCACCTGCATCGGCTGCTCGTACGACCGCCGGAGATCGCGTACCCGAGTCATCGAGATGTGCGGGTGGGGCAGATGCGTTCCGGTGCGTGATCGACGGAGCGCCATCCATCGCTGGCGAAGGGACATCGCGTCGGAGACCTCCACGACGTCGAGTAGGCCATCGCCGGGGTGCGCCCTGGGAGCCGCCTCGTAGCGCCCGATGTGACCGGACACCATGACCACCGTGATGGGGCCCGTCCACCTGCTGAGGGAGCCCACCGGACGGCAGAGCACGTGCGCCGCGGCGCGGAAGCGGCCGTGATCGACCCGGCAGTCGATCAGGTCGAGGGACACGGCCGTGGTCACGCGTTGGCGGGCCGGCTCGCCGAGGCTGCGGTGGACGTCTCCCGAGGCGGCGTGCACCACGACATGGTCACCCGAGCGCTCGGCCAGCTCGGCGTCATCGGCGCAGGAGAGCACGCGCTCGTCCGCGCCGAGCGGACGCGACCAGTCGTCCAGACTCACCGGTGCTCCCCAATCGCCGCCGAGTCGGCGATGACGCCACGGAGACAGAGGTCGACAGCCTCCGCCGCCACCGCGCGCGTCTCCGCCGATGGCGCCACCTCCGCGACCTGCTGGACGAGGTCGATGACCTGCCGGATGTTGCGAACGAAGTCGCCCCCGGTCAGACCGTCCTCCAGGACCTCCGAGAGGTCGACGCCTCCGGCCCATTCGGCGGCGGCGGCGATGA
>RGGX01000134.1 GCA_010024485.1 Actinomycetota bacterium
TCGCCGGCACCATCTCGGCGACCGGCGTCTCCCACGACAACGACATCGCGAAGGTGTCCCTCGTCGGTGCCGGCATGAAGACCTCACCGGGCATCGCCGCGAAGATGTTCCGCGTGCTGGCCGACGAGGGGGTCAACATCCAGATGATCTCCACGTCGACGATCCGCATCTCGGTCGTGATGGCGTCCGCTGATCTCGAGCGCGCTGCTCGCGTGCTGCACACCGCCTTCGGTCTCGACTCCGGCCAGGCCTACTCGGCACCCCTGCCCGAGCGACGCTGAGGGGCGCTCCCGTCGGGGAGTGATCTGGCAGAATCAGACGATCATGCGCCGGCGTTCACAACTGATCCCGTGGAAGGTCGCCGGGCGCGTGTCGGAGCGTCATCTCAGTGGTGATGACGTGGTCCGCGAGACCGGCTGGGTGTTCAACAACGAGATCGGCGACGACCTCACCCTTGCGGAGTTCGTGGCGACCGGAGACGACGAGGTGCCCGCCTATCTCGAGGCCTTCGGTCTGCGGGAGGACGCGAACGCCGAGCGGACCATGATCGAGATCGGCAGCGGCATCGGGCGGATGACCGTCGCGTTCACCCGTGAGTTCGGCTCGGTGATCGCCGCCGACCTCGACATCGGGTTCCTCGAGCGCTGCCGCGAGACCGTCGCCCGCTTCGGACGCGTCGAACGGCTCCGCACCCTCGAGGTGGCCGACGGGCGCACGCTGGAACTCGCCGACAACACCTGCGATCTCGCGTTCAGCTACATCACCCTCCAGCACTGCGTGGAGCGCGACGCGCTCAGCCTCGTCAACGAGGCGGTCCGCGTGACCGCGCCCGGGGGACAGGTCGCCCTCAACTTCCGAGGGCCAGGACAGGCCGACCCGTTGCTGCTGCCCCTCGGCACGGTGACCCGCGCCCTGTTTCGAGTGCCGCGGGTCGGCGAGTGGCTCTCCCAACGCCGGTCGATCGCACGCCTCGCCTGGCAGGCCAACCGGCTCGCGCCGACCGAGGTGCTCCGCATGCTCGAGCCGCGCATCACCGATGTGGCGGTGTGGGTCAACCCGAAGGGCACGATCTCGGGTGGTTCGTCGGTGGTGCGCCACTTCGACGGCATCAACACCAATCACTGGTGGTTGATCGCCACCGTCGCCTGAGCCCGGGCGCCGTTAGCCTGCCGCCCATGCGAATCGGAGTCGTCGGAGCCACCGGCCAGGTCGGCGGGGTCATGCGTCACCTGCTCGAGGAGCGGGCCTTCCCGGTCACTGAGATGCGGTACTTCGCCTCGTCGCGTTCGGCCGGAACGGTTCTTCCCTGGGCCGGGGTGGAGGTCACGGTGGAGGACGCCGCCACCGCTGATCCGACCGGTCTCGACATCGCGCTCTTCTCCGCCGGGGCCACCTCGTCGCGGGCCATCGCTCCACGGTTCGCCGAAGCCGGGGTGACCGTCATCGACAACTCCTCGGCCTGGCGGATGGACCCTGAGGTCCCGTTGGTGGTGAGCGAGGTCAACCCGGAAGCCGCTCGCAACGCCCCGAAGGGAATCATCGCGAATCCGAACTGCACGACTATGGCCGCGATGCCGGTGCTCAAACCGCTCCACGATGAGGCCGGGCTGGTCCGCGTGATCGCGAGCACCTACCAGGCGGTGTCGGGCGCCGGTCTCGCCGGCGTCGATGAGCTCAGCTCGCAGGTGCTCGCCGTTGCCGAGCAGGCCGCTGGCCTCACCTATGACGGTCGCGCGGTCGAGTTCCCTGAGCCGTCCAAGTTCGCCTCGACGATCGCGTTCAACGTCCTGGCCCACGCCGGGTCCTTCGTCGACGACGGCTCCGGTGAGACCGATGAGGAGCAGAAGCTCCGCAACGAGAGCCGCAAGATCCTGGGCATCCCCGACCTCGCCGTGTCGGGTACCTGTGTGCGCGTGCCGGTGTTCACCGGTCACTCCCTCGCCATCAACGCCGAGTTCGAGCGCGCGATCTCGGTGGAGCGGGCGACGGAGCTCCTCGCTGGCGCCCCCGGTGTGGTGGTCGACTCAGTGCCGACCCCCCTGGCCGCAGCCGGTGTCGACCCGAGCATCGTCGGCCGGATCCGTCGCGACCCCGGGGTCGACGGTGACCGTGGCCTCGCCCTCTTCGTGAGCGGTGACAATCTCCGCAAGGGCGCCGCGCTCAACGCGATCCAGATCGCGGAGCTGTTCGTCTGAGGCGCACCCGGGCGATGGACGGCCCGGCCTCAGGCCGGTCGGGTCAGCACGAACACGGGATCGCCGAGCACTTCGGGCAGCCGTCCCGATAGCGGTCGACGACCTCGGTGAGGTCGACGTCGACTTGGTTAGCGAGCGTCGCCAGCCAGGCGAGGACGTCGCTGAACTCATGCGCGACCTGCGCCGGTGTTCCCTTTCGCACAGCCTGAGCCAACTCGCCGAACTCCTCCGCCAGCCAGGCCACGGTCGGGGCGACACCGCGCTCTCGGTCCCGTTCCCCGTAGGTGCGGTCGATGACGTCCTGGAGTTCACGCAGGTCCATGCCGCGACCGTACCGGCCGCGGTGGACCGCACTGGTGCGCCCATCTGCGCTGACGGATCGAAAATGGCCGACAGGCTGGTCCGAGCACTGAATACGGTCGCCGCGCCCGAAGAGGAGTCGGGATGGATCGACGCGCACGAGCACCGATCGGGGTTCGCCCTCCGAGTCGCCGAGGGGCGCAGAGCCTGGCTCACCGGTTCGGGGCTCTTCGCCGAGGGCCACCCGAGTGTTCCCGTCCGGGTCGAGTTGACTGGCCCGATCACCATCACCGAGGACGGACGCGCGGTGGTCGAGTACTGCGAGGTCGACTCCGAAACCGTGATGGAGCGTGGCGGGGCGCCGGATGGCGGAGACGCGGTCTACAACAACCTCGTCCTCACCCACCACGGAGTCCTCGGTTTCGTTCGCGCCGACGGTGTGTGGACGCTCGACGATGTCGCCATCGATCCGACCCGAACCGGCGACCCGTGCTGACCCTCGCGCTCCTCGCGCTGATCCCGCTGTCGATCGGAGATGGGTCCGGTGACGGCTCGGGCGGCGCAGCGCTCATCGTTGACGCCGGAGGCACGGAGATCGCGGCTTCCATCTCGGTGCCCGACGAGTCCAGCGAGGGAGCGAGCGAGGATGACGAGTCGACCTGTCGATGGGAACCCGCCGTGATCTACGGCCTCCCTGTCGTCGATATCGATCTCGTCGGAGACGGGGTGCTCCGCAGGAACCACCCGGTGTTCGGCCACCGCCAATACGGGATGCGAGAGGTGTGCGAGGGGGCGACCGGACGGTTCGCCTGGGTTGACGAGCGCCCGCCGACCGCGGGTCAACTGACCTCCGGTCTCGTCGTCGAGGTCCGCCGACGACTGCCGGAGCCGGTGCTCCGTTCCGCGCCCGACGGTGTGGTGTTCGTCAACCTCGACTCCTGGCTCGGCATCGCACCGGTCGCGTCGGTGACCGCATCGGTCGCCGCCGACGGGCACCACGCCCGGGTGACGGCGAGCCCGACCTCGGTGCGGTTCTCATGGGACAGCGGGGCCGTCACCTGCGCTCCGGCAACTCCGAGTGAGGGGTGCGCGCTCCTCCTTGACCGGCGATCCGCCTCGGTCACGGTGACCACGAGGCTGACCTGGACCGTGAGTTATTCGACCTCGGTCGGCGACGGTCGACTCGACCCGCTGGT
>RGGX01000135.1 GCA_010024485.1 Actinomycetota bacterium
CTGTGCACCCGAGAGCGGACCGTGACCATCGATGAGTCCTGACGAGGCACTGCTCGCCCTCCAGCACGTCGACACGACCGCCGATCAGTTGCGCCACCGACGTGAGCATCTCGACGAGCGTGATCGCCTGGCCACGGCGTCGGAAGCCCTCACCGCATGGGAGGCGCGTCGGGTCGAACTCAACGAGCGGATCGCTTCGGCGTCGGAGGTGGTCGAGTCAGCCGAGACGGAGGGGGAGCGGCTCGCCGCGGAGAGCACCCGACTCAACCAGCAGTTGCGCACGGTGATCGCGCCACGCGAGGCCGAAGCCCTGCAACATGAGATCGAGAACCTCGCGGCGCAGCGATCCGAGTCCGATGAGCGCGGGCTGATGGCCCTCGGCGACCAGGGTGAGGCCGAGACGCTCCTCGGCGAGCATCTTGCGCGGGAGGGTTCGATCCGAGAGGCGCTGACGCTCGCCGATGAGCGACTGCAGATCGCCGAGTCCGGGATCGACACCGAACTGGGCGACCTCGATGGTCAGCGGTCGACGATCCGGGGCGAGCTCGACGGGCAACTCCTGTCCCGATACGACAGGGTGCGGGCCAAGGTCGGGGTTGCCGCCGCCCGGCTCGCTGGATCGAAGTGCGAGGGCTGCCACCTCGACCTCTCAGCGGCCGAGGTCGACGAGGTTCGGCGCGCCCCCGACGACTCGTTCCCCGAGTGTCCGCAGTGCGGACGGCTGTTGGTCCGCTGATGCTCTTCTGGTTCGTGGCCACCGCAGTGGTGTCGGTCCACGTGGTGTTCCGAGATGCCGGTTTCGATCACCGTCTCCTGATCGTCGGCGCGGTGATCCCAGTGATCGGCGCGGTGACGGGACCCTGGTCGGCGGTGCTGCTGTCGGTCCTCGCCCCGGTCGTGGCCCTCGTGGTGGTGATGGCGGTGACGACCGGTCGACGTCCCATTCGTCGAACGCTGCTCGGTCTCCCGATCGGGATGTTCCTGCATCTCGTCTACACCGGTTCGTGGACCGACAGCGGGCGCTTCTGGTGGCCGGCGCTCGGTGGCGCCCTCGACGAGGTCACCTCGCCGATCGCCGCGCGTGGGCTCTGGAACGTCCTGCTCGAGGTCATCGGGTTCGTCGGCGTCGCCTCACTGGTCCGCCGCGCCGGTCTCGATCGCGTCGATCGTCGTCGCGCTTTCATCGAGCGGGGAACGCTCACTCTCGGCGGGGGCTGAGATGCTCATCCTCGTCCGTCACGCGCGCACGGTGCTCAACGCCGAGGGCCGCCTCCAGGGTCGGAGCGACCCCGAACTCGACGAGGTGGGGGAGCGTCAGGCGCTGTCCCTCGCTGAGCGGTTGTCGACCGACCCCGTCGCGAGGGTCATCACGAGTCCGCTGCTCAGGGCGCGCTCGACCGCCGAGGTCATCGCCGCCCGTCACGGCCTCGTTCCCGAGGTCGACCCGGCCTGGATAGAGATCGACTATGGCGCACTCGAGGGCGTGGCCATCGGCGACGTCGGTGCCGATGTCTGGAGGGCCTGGCGCGAGGATCCCGATTTCGC
This sequence comes from Actinomycetota bacterium, assembly GCA_010024485.1. Classification (GTDB taxonomy): domain Bacteria; phylum Actinomycetota; class Acidimicrobiia; order Acidimicrobiales; family Ilumatobacteraceae; genus Casp-actino5. The sequence continues at coordinate 1,546 of RGGX01000135.1, forward strand.
GCCGGATGGCGGCGAGAGTTTCACCTCCCTCGATGAGCGGGTGCATGGGGCCTGCGAGCGCATCCACGCAGAACGGCCCGACGGTGATGTGGTGGTCGTGAGCCACGTGTCACCGATCAAGTCGGCGGTGGCCTGGTCGGTCGGCGCTCCGACCACCATCGCGCATCAGATGCGACTCGGGCAGGCAGCGGTCAGTCGGATCGACACATCGGGGGAGCGCCCGGTGCTGGTCTCCTTCGACGAGTGGGCTCCCGAGTAGCACCCGGCTCGGGGCACGATCCGCTGGGTCAGCGCTCGTAGACCGGTACGTCGGGTCCGAGATGAGCGCGGAGGAGGTCGAGTACCTCGCCGGGCTCAGCGTGTCGACCGGTCTCGTGCTTGGAGTAGAGCACCTCACCGTCGATGACGACATCGAACACCCCGGCGGACCCGGTCACGAGGGTCAACTCGGAGATCACGTGCTGGTAGTCGTGCATGATGTCCCTCACCGCGCTCACGGCGCGGTCGGAATAGTCTCAAGGGACGCAGTAGGTGATCGAGATCCGATGCACGGAGACGACCCTAGTCGGAGGTGCGCTCGGTGTCGTCTCGACTCCGGAGGGCTCCGTCAGTGCCGAGGAAGACGAAACAGGCGACGGCCCAGACCACGCTGCCGAGGATGACCAGCCAGTCGCCAGCGCGGATGCCGGCCACCAGATAGATGAAGGCCGACAGCAGGAAGAGCATCCAGCCGTAGAGGTGTCCGCGACGCATCCGGCGACCCTAGCGAGGCGGAGTTGATCCGCCAGGGGATGAGGTCGATTGGTCGCGGCAACAGTCGTGATGCCCCGGGCATCCCCCGCTCAAGCGGACCTGTCGGTCTCGGAGCATTCACCGGCAGCAGGGTGTGCAGCGCCTGCGAGCTCCATTGGAGGGTCATCGGCTGTGGCGTCGCTGATGTCGCGGTAGGCGGGCGGTGGATCCCTGCTCGATCCATCATCAAAATGCGCGTTGGGACATGATCGGCAAATGAGAGGAACAGCGCGAAAAGGGCGACGTCCGGTCCGCGTGACGCGTGAGATCTCCGCTCCTGCCGAGGATGTCTGGAAAGCAGTCGCTTCTCCCGGGTACCTCGAGAAGGTGCATCCCTTCTGTGAGCGCAATCCGGTGACCGTATGGCCGGGCAGTGCGGCGCGTGACGAGGTCCACTACCGCAGTGGCTGGGTCTACCAACGATCCTTCGCTGACTGGATTGAGGGCGCTGGTTACGACCTCGACATCGGTGCAGATGGCGAGCCGACCTCACACGTCACTTGGCGCATCTCCACTCACACCGGTGGGGTCTGTCGGCTCACCATCAGCGTGTGGCCTCGAGCCATCACACCTATTCCGGGGCTGAACTGGCTTGTTCGGTTGGTGATCATCGGTCCAATGATGCGCCGCTACCTGCGTTCGGTGACCGAGGGCGTGGAGTGGTTCGTCACGACAGGCGAACCAGTTGTCACGGACCAGTTCGGGCGTCACCCCTGGTTCTCGGCATAGAACCAACGAGCCGACGCGACCTCCGAGAGCTGGTGACGAACGCTGTGGCAACTGGTCGAGTCCTGCGAGAGAGGAGGCAGGGGTTATGGGGTCACGCCGTCCGCTGCCTCGGCAGACAGGCAACCTGGCGATCTCAGCGCCGATCCAGATCGCGGAGCCCGCGGTCCCGGTTTGCCGGGGGTCCCGGTAGGTATTGTCGAGCCATCGCGATCGCAGCCCGCTTGATCACCGTTGTCCTCGCAGCCTCCCTCGCCGGTTGTGGCAGTGGAGCGTCGTTCGTCGAGGAATCGGAGGAACAGGCTGACGGTGCCTGCGCGTGCGAGGACTTCGACTGCACCACCGACTACATCGCCTGGTTCAACGAGGTGTCGATCATGCGCGCCGACGAGGTCGAATCGCTCAACGCGAACGACCAGGTGACCTACCTGGCCAACTCCCTGCGGGCTGCTGCCTGCCAGAACGCCCTTCGCTGACAACGCTCAGCGCTCCTGGTGAGTGACGGGGAGTCGGTCTGTAAGCGGGATTCTGTGGTGCCGAAGCACCGGTGACCATCCATCTGTGCGG
>RGGX01000136.1 GCA_010024485.1 Actinomycetota bacterium
ACGGTTGGCCGCGGCGTCGTTGATCGTCATCGAGTTTCAGCCCTGCGTGACCCCGCCGGGACCGGTCATCGGACACCGCGGGTCCGGATCCATGTGCTCCCAGGTGTCGCGCACCCAATGATGGCTCGGGTCATCGCAGAAGGCCATCGAGCGTTCGCCGCCCGGTCCGGCGAGCACGTTCAGGTAGTACATGGTGTACCCAGGAGCGGCGATGCACGGCCCGTGATACCCGCGGGGGATCAGGTAGATGTCACCGTCGCGGACGACGAGGTTGTCGTCCACCTCGCCATCGGGTGTGTACGTGCGGTGCATGCCGAAGCCGTCAGGGTCGACATCAGTGGTACCGGCGCGCCCGATCCTGAAGTAGTAGATCTCCTCGTTGTTCACGGGACACTCAGGGCTGTCGTCATGGCGGTGCGGTGGGTAACTCGACCAGTTGCCATCCGGGGTGAGCAACTCGACGCACATCAGACGATCAGCGTGTGTCCAGGTGTCGGGGCTCGCGAAGTTGTTCACCTGACGCGTGGCTGGGCCGGCACCACGTATCTCGACCGGAACGTCCTCAGCCGGCCCGTAGCGCGGGGGCAGGCGCTGCTCGCAACGTGACGTGGGTATCGCGATCTCCCCACCGGTCGGCGCGGTGAGTGCCACCTCGGTGTCGCGTCCGATGTAGACGAAGTCGGAGACCCGGGCGAAGACACTCGAGCGTCCCTCCAAGTGGAACGAGTCGCTGCCAGCCACGACCTCGACGCCCTCGGCGCTCAGCGGCAGGATGAAACACTCCTCATCCCCGGTGCTCCAGGTCCGGGTCTCCCCCGGGCCCAACCGGATGACACGGATGCCGCTGTAGGCCCATCCCGCCACCTCCGGCGACACCGACGCGGGCTCACGAGATGGGCCGCCACCTCCGGGGAACGTTCCGTTCGGAATGTGTCTCAACGGCATCAGACGATCCGCCCGACCCGGCTGTTGTGCCAACAGTCCATGACCTGAACATAGGCCTCTGACAGCGGTTCGCAACCACGACGCAGGCTGCCGCCGCCCCGCTCACTCGCACGGACCTCTCGACCAGCCGCCGGTACACCAGAGATAGCCTTGCGCCCATGTCGGGGGAGGTCGTCTACGCATTCCGGGTCATGCGCCTGCCCCTGCTTGACGCCGGTGGGTCCGAGATCGGCAAGATCGCCGACGTGGTGGTCGCCCCCGGCCTGGTCGGACAGGCCCCTCGGGTGATGGGGTTCGTCGCCTCCAGCCAGCGACGGCGGATCTTCGTGAACTCCGCCCGGGTCGCCGAACTCGACACCGACGGCGCTCGACTCCGGAGTTGGGACCTCGACCTCCACCCGTTCAAGAGGCGTCCCGGTGAGACCCTGATCGGCGAGGAGCTCATCGACCGGTCGACCGGTACAGGCGAAACCGTCAGCGACATCGGTCTCGTCCGCGTCACCGACGGCCGGGTCGAGACCTGGGAGATCTCCACGGTTCGTCTCGCGAGCCGTCAGGCCCTCCGACGCCGGTCCTCGTTCCGGCTGGTCGAGTGGAACGAGGTCGCGCAACTGTTCGCGACCCACGAGCCGATGGCCGCCGAGGCGGCTCGTCTCCGAGACATGCACCCCTCCGACGTCGCGAGCGTGGTGCGGGTCCTGCCACTCACCCAGCGCAGACAGCTCGCCGAGGCGATGGATGACGAGAGGCTCGCCGACCTCCTCGAGGAGCTGCCCGAGGACGAGCAACTCCGCCTCATCGAGAATCTCGACATCGAGCGCCTCATCGGCGTGCTCGACGAGATGGAGTACGACGACCTGACCGACCTCCTGAGTGAGATGCCCGTGCAACAGCGGACCGCGGTCCTCGACGCGATGGACGCCGAGGAGGCCGAGGTCCTCACACGGCTGCTCTCCTACGACGAGAGCACCGCGGGCGGTCTGATGACCCCCGAGATCGTCATCCTGAGCCCCGATGACACCGTGGCGGAGGCGCTCGCGCGCATCCGGAACCCGGAGTGGACGCAGGCGATCGCCGGTCAGATCTTCATCTGCGAGCGACCGGTCGCGCCTCCCACCGGGCGCTACCTCGGGGTCGTGTTCGGTCAACGGCTCCTCCGCGAACCCCCGGCGATGGAACTGGGCAAATGCCTCAGGCAGGTCGCGACCGCTCACCCCGACACGCCCGAGAACGACGTGTACGAGCAGTTCGCCTCCTACAACATGCTCTCTCTCCCGGTGGTCGATGAGGCCGGTCGACTGCTCGGAGCGGTCACCGTCGACGACGTCGTCGATCGGATGCTCGGTGCCGGGTGGCGCCTTCGCCGGCGGAGGCGCCCTGAGGCGGAACCGGCGGTGACGCCATGAAGCGGCGCGGCGATCTCTCGACACCCCGTCGCGACCGTCGCATCGACCTCTCCTACGACGCGGAGGTCTTCGGTCAGTTCTCCGAGTCGATCGCGAGATTCCTCGGCACCGCGCGTTTCCTGGTGTGGCAGACCATCGTCATCGCGATCTGGCTCGTGATCAACATCGCACCGCCGGCCGGCTGGCAGTTCGACCCATGGGGACGCGGTCTCGTGCTCCTCACGCTGGTGCTCTCGCTCCAGGCCTCCTACGCGGCGCCTCTCATCCTCTTGGCCCAGAATCGACAGGAGCGCCGCGACCGTGTCGCATCCGAGCTCGACCGACGTGTGGCTGAGCGGACCCAGGCCGACACCGAGTTCCTCGCCCGCGAACTCGCGAGTGTCAGGCTCGCCCTCGCCGACGTCGCGACCGGTGAGGAGTTCCGTGACCTGCTCGCTGCGATCACCGACGCGGTCAACCGGATCGAGGAGCGCATCGACCGCCTCGAGGCCGGCCAAGCGAACGACGGCTGAGCGATCTCACGCGAGATCGCCGATGTACTCCTGAAGGCGCACCCCGCGCGCGACGACACGCGAGAGAAGCCGTAGGTCCGCGACCCGACTGTCACCCGCGAGCGTCACCCCAGCGGGTAACTCCTCGACGCTCACCGCTTCGGCGAAGGTCGCGGCCACCGCCGCTGACGCTGTCCCGACCTGTTCGGCAACCCCGTGGACGAGAGATACCCGACGGCCGTCGTGGTCCACTCCGCGCACCTCGACTCTCAACGCGCCGATGCGGCCCTCGGGGTGAGGCGACCTCATCATGGGCAGCCGGGCGGTCACCCGGTCACGTCGTCGGGCGCTGCGCCGCACCGAGATGCGAGGCACGTCGGGGAGGGACCGGTGGAGGAGCAATGGGCTCGCGATCTCCGCGAGGAAGCAGTCCATCGGGCCGACCGGCTCCGGGAACCACAGCAGTTCTCGTCCTCCACCACCGGGGGTCGATCTCATCTCCCCGTCGACCCACGACGGGGACGAACCCGAGAGGGAGCGGTGATGCGCCCGTGCGCACGAGGGCCCGGCGGTGCCGTGGAGCGCGATGTGGATCTCCGAGCACTCCCTCAGGCGATCGCTGAGCGAACGGGCGATGAGACCGGACAGACCGGGTGACAGCGCGGCACCGATCACGAGGGCGACCTCATTGGTTCGAGCCTGATCCTCGAGGTCGAGCAACTCCCGGC
>RGGX01000137.1 GCA_010024485.1 Actinomycetota bacterium
GTCGCTGCGCACCTCCAGCGGTGAGCCGAGCACCAGGGCGTTCTCGGGTGCGGCGGTCGACATGCTGTTGAGGGGCAGACTGGACTGATGGAGTCCGAGCGCGCTCAGCAGGGCCAGCAGGAGGATCCCGCCTCCCATGAGTCGGCGCGTGGACAGCATCGGATCCAAACTAGGTCGGTGGCTACTCGTCGCGGTGCCCTCGCTCGACGGTCGGCACGACTCGTGTCATGCTCGCTCGTCGCTCTCGGTGCGGCCCTCACCGGATGCTCGGAGACGAGCGCTCCGCCAGAGGGGACGTCGTCGAGCATCGTCACGACCACCGACCCGGTGACGCCGGAGAGCACCACCACGGTGCCGGCGGCCTCCGACCAGACCGCGGCGTTCCTCTCGGCACTCGCGCTGCGCGACCCGACCCTGCTGGCCGCGACGGCTGCCGGATTGTCACCGGGCTCCCCGGCCCAGCTCTACGCCGACCACCTCTCGCTCGCCGTCGCCGCCCTCGGAGGCTCCGAGACGGCCTCGCTGACCGAGGTGGACGGCGTGTTCGAGGTGTGCGCCTCCGAGCGGTGCTCGTCGTTCTCCGATCCGATATTCGATGCCGGAACCGGACTTCTCGCCGACATCGCGGTCGATGGTCAACTCCTCCTGGATCGGATCGGTGGGCCGGGGCCGGTCGCCGCCTTCGAGGAGGCACAGGCGCGAATCCACTCGGCCTATCGGAGCGACAACGGCACGGTGAACATGATCATCGAGGTCACGAGCATCGGAACCCAGCCCCTCCGGGTGCTCTCCTTCGCCGCCACACAGTCCCGCTCGGACGGGATCGTCATCCAGCCGAGTGGAGCGTGGGGCGATGTTGATGTCGATGTCAGGTCGACCGGGCGCGCGCTGGTGACCTTCGTCGATGGCGACCTGAGCGCTCCGGTCTCGATCCCCGTCATCCTCGGTGACTCGACCGACCTCGAATTCGTCGTTCCCGCCGTCAGCTGAGCGCTGGCACGTCCGCTGGCGTGGGATCGTCGACGAGGACGGAGATCGGAACCGTTCGGATCGTGATCGAGGTCTCGTCGCCAAAGGCGGTCTGCAGTATCTGGCGGAGCACCCCGGTACCGAGGGGCGGCGAGTCGCAGGCGAGGTCGATGCTGATGGCGGTGGCCTCGGGTGACGAGACCGCGGTCTGCAACACGATGATCCCGGGACGACGACCGACCCAGGCCGTCACGAGGCGCTCGAGCCGAACTTCAGGAAGTTCACCGTCGACCGAGGGGTCGAACTCCTGGATCCAACGGATGTTGAGTGAGACCTCGGTCCCGAGCGCCTCGGCGACGGCATCGGGCAAGGTTCGGGAGGTCGGAGGCGCGTAGGGCCCGCTCAGGACGGCATCCACCGCTCCGGCGTCAACGGTCACCTCGAGCAGTTCGAACGAGTACCCCTCCGCCGCGAGCTCCTCCACCCAGGCGGCGATCACCGCCTCGGCGGTGTCGACGGGATCAGCCACCGGAGGGGTGTCCGCCCGGGCGCTGCCCTGGGTCCGCTGGTCCCACCGGACGGTGACTTCGACGTCGGCCCCGACGAGGCCGACGAGGCGCGTGGCGAGCGCGTAGGCGGGTGGTGGCTCATCGAGTCCGGTGAGGTCGACCGTGACCAGCGTGCCCTCACGGCTCGCTCCGTTCAGTTGCAGATCGGTGTCAGCGAGCCAGGCGGAGACCTCGGCGACGAGGGCCGACTGCTCTCGCGAGTTCGAGGCTGCGTCGATGGAGCGTGAGGTGAGCGGTATGGCGATCATCACGGTGACCGCGCCGATTGCCAGAACAGTGAGACCCACCCTCCGGTCGGCGAAACACATCCGGATCGTCGGGATGACCCCGGTCACGAGGAAGACGAGGAGCGCGCTGAGAGCGATCGCGAACAGGTTCGTCAGATAGAGCAGTCCGGAGCCTCGCGCCAGTCCGAGGTTCCCGGTCTCGATGAGGACGCCGGTCACCGCCAACGGTGGCACCAGCGCAACGGCGACGGCCACCCCCGGCAGCGCGTCCGACACATCTTCGCGAGCTGTGGCGTAGGCACCTGCTGCGCCCGCCGCGACGGCGACCACGAGGTCGCGTACGTCGGGGCTTGTCCGACTGAGGATCTCGGATCCCAACTGGACCTCGGGGAGGAGCCGGCTGAGGAGGAAGGCGAAGGCGAGCGAGGCGGCCGAACCGACCGCGACCAGGGCGGCGGCCTGCGCGGCGCGGCGGGTGAGACCGAGGCCGACGGCGGCCGAGAACGACATGATCGGCGTCATCAGTGGGGCGATCAGCATCGCGCCGATGACCACCGCGACCGAGTTGGCCGCGAGGCCCATGACGGCGATCGTCACCGAGAGCCCCAACATGAACATGAAGCGGATGGTGGTCTGTCGCGTCTGCGGCGGGATCAGGCGGGCGAGGATCTCCAGTCGCTCCGACCGTTCATACCGTCCATCCGAGATGAGCAGGTGAGCGAACTCGCGCAGACCCGTCAGGGAGCCGTCGGTGTCGGTCCGGTTCACGTTGATCGCACCGCGCGCGCGACCTCACCCCAGCGGTCGATCGAGTCGGGGTCTCTGCGGATCGATTCCTCCGCGAGATACATGACGACCCGCGAGGCCGTTCCGCCGTATCGGTCGACCAGTCGCTCCGCGAGTTCATCCCAGGGACACACGATCGCGAAGTGCTCCAGCATCTCGTCGGTGATCGCCGCCTCCATGGCCTCGAGGTCACCCGCCCGGATGAGTGCACCGAGATGGGCGGTCGTCCCGTCGAATCCGAGGTCGTCGAACTGGAACGCGTAGTTGGGAGTCGAGCCGTAGAAGGCGATCTGCTGGCGGGCCCGTCGGACCAGGGGCTCGCGCTCCTCGGGTGTGTCTCCGGGGGGGGCGAAGACGGGCAGGATCAGGTCGATGTCAGCGGTCGCGCGTCCCGACCGTTCCGCGCCTTCAGCGACCGCCGGCAGGAGCCGCTCGGTGAGGTAGTGGGTGGAGTGGAGGGGGTGGACGTGGATCCCGTCGGCGACCTCGCCGGCCATTCGGGTCATGTATGGCCCGACGGCGGAGATGTCGATCGGGATGTGCTCGAAGTCGTGACGGGGCGGGGCCCAGGCCTCCGGCAGATACGAGAGCTTGTAGAACTCACCCTCATACGACAGTGGCTCCTCACGTCGGAAGGCGCGCAGGCAGGCGCGCACTGCGAGGACGTAGTCGCGCATCCTCGGCCCGGGTGGTGCGAACTCGGATGAGTAGCGGCGAACGACGTGCCCCTTCACCTGACTGCCGAGGCCGAGCCGGAAACGGCCCCCGGTGTTCTGGGCGATCTCCCAAGCGGTGACGGCGGTCACCATCGGTGACCGGGGAAAGGCGACTGCGATACCGGTGGTGAACGTGAGGGATGGGGCGGCCGCAGCGGCGTGGGAGATCTGCATCCAGGGCACTTGGGAGGTCTCCGTATACAGCATCCCAGAGAAGCCAGCAGCCTCGATGCGGCGCGCCAGATCGGCGTTGTCAGCCCAGGTCGCCGACCCGGTCATCAGGTCGAATTCCATGTCAGG